>JBEKCN010000137.1:0-7354 GCA_050014855.1 Streptosporangiaceae bacterium
GAGCGTCGGCTACGAGGGCACCGCCAGCGACGGCCTGACCCAGCTCGACGCCACGCACACGCTCACGTCCTACCCCTCCGCGCCGGACGGTCACATCGTCGCGACCGAGGACGTGACCCCGGCCAGCGGCCACGAGGTGACCCTCGCGCTGGGCTTCGGCCGGAGCCAGGCGCAGTCGGTTTCCGTCGCCAAGGGGTCCCTGAGCCACCCGTTCCTGCTGACCGCGGCCACGTACCTGCTCGGCTGGGCCGCCTACGACGCCGGGCTACGGCGCCCGGGTGGGCAGGCCAGCCTGGCTCGCTCCTACTACCTGTCGGCCAACGTCCTGAAGGCGAGCGAGGACAAGACCTACCCCGGCGCCATCGTGGCCTCGTTGGCCAGCCCGTGGGGCCAGTCGGTGCCGGCCGGGGTGACCTCGGGCGGCGAGCCGTCCTACTTCGGTTCCTACCGTGAGGTGTTCGCCCGGGACTTGTATGAGACCTTCACCGGGTTGATGGCCGACGGCGACGTCGCCACGGCCCGGGCGGCCACGTTGTTCCTGTTCGACAAGCAGCAGCTTGTGTCCGGCGCGATGCCGCGCAACTCGCTGCTGAACGGCAAGGCCGCACCCGACACCGGCGGCCTGCAGCTGGACGAGACCGCCTACCCGATCCTGATGGCGCAGGAGTCCGGGCTCGGGAGCAACACCGAGCTGTGGCAGGACCACATCCGTCCGGCCGCCGACTTCCTGGTCGCCAACGGGCCCTCGGACGGCGTGGAGCGCTGGGAAGAGCAGACCGGCTACTCGCCGTCCACGATCGCGGCCGAGATCGCCGGGCTGACCGCCGCCTCGGCCATCGCCGCGAGCCACGGCGACACGGCGCGGGCCAGCCTTTACCAGGCCACCGCGGACGACTTCCAGCGCAACATCAAGAACTGGGCGGTCACCACCACCGGCCCGGACGGCCCGGCCTACTTCATCCGGCTGTCCAAGACCGGCGACCCGAACGCCGCGATCACCTACAGCCTCGGCAACGGCGGTCCCACCCTGGACCAGCGCGGCGTCCTCGACGGCGGCTTCCAGGAGCTGGTCCGGCTCGGCGAGCTGCCGGCCACCGACCCCGATGTCCAGGCTTCGCTGGCTATTTACGACAAGAACATCTCGGTGTCCACGCCCAGCGGGACCGGCTACTACCGGTACGGCAACTCGGCCGCCGACGGCAGCGCGGACGGGTACGGCGACTGCTACCAGCCAAGCCAGGACTCCTGCACCACGCCCGGGGCGCCGTGGCCGCCGACCGACAGCGGCACCGGGCACCTGTGGCCGGTCCTGTCCGGCGAGCGGGCCGAATCCGACCTGGCCGACCGGAACACCAGCGGCGCGCAGTCCCTGCTCCAGGCGATGATCAACTTCTCCTCCGGGGTCGGGCTGGTGCCCGAGCAGGCCTGGGAAGACCCGGACCTGCCCGCCTCGCCGTACGGCAGCGACCCGGCCACGGCGTCCATCGGGTTCACCGACGGCAAGGCGGCTGGGTCGGCGTCCCCGCTGAGCTGGGCCCAGGCCCAGGAACTGCGGCTGATCGCCTCGCTGGGCGCCGGCCGCAACGTGGACACCCCGGCCGTCACGACCGCGCGCTACATCACCAGCGGGGCACCCGGCTCGCTGCCGGTGACGATCACGGCTCCGGCCTCGGGCGCCACGCTGACCACCGCCACCACCACGGTGACCGGGACGACCACGCCGGGATCGGCAGTGTCGATCGAGGCGGCTGACACCACGACCAGTGAGGCCGCCACCGTGACCAGCACGACCGCGGGCTCCGACGGGTCCTTCTCGGCCAGCGTGCCGGTCGGCTTCGGCACCAACGCGATCACCGTGACCGCCACCGCGCCCGGCGGCCAGAGCACCGGCTACGCCCAAGTCACGGTGAGTGCCGAGGGCGGTGGCAGCACCGTGCTGGACGTGACCGACCCCACCGGGGACGACAACGGACCGGGCACCTACCAGTACCCGACCGCCGCCGACTTCGTGGCCGGGTCGTTCGACCTGACCCGGTTCCAGGTCCTGAGCGACGGGACCTACGCCTACCTCCGGGTGACGCTGCGCACCCTGGTCCCGACGTTCGGGGCGCTCGACGGGGCGCAGCTGCTCGATTTCTATGTGCACGTACCGGGCGCCTCGAGCACCTCCACCCAAGCCGCGTATGCTTCCCGCAACTACACCATCGCGCCGTCCGGAGCCTGGAGCCAGCGGGTCGAGGTGCAGGGGTTCGCCTCGCCGGTGTGGGTGAACGCCGCGGGTAACTCGGTGGGCACCGCGTCCGCGCTGGTCGTGCAGGCCGGCAAGACGATCACGGTCGCGCTGCCCGAGGCACAGTTCGGCACCCCGACGTCCGGCTGGGGCTTCAGCGTGGTGCTGGCCGGCCAGGACGGGTTCAGCCCCGACCTGGCCCGTGCCTTCACGGCCACGCCTGGCGCCTACACGTTTGGAGTCTGCGCACCGGGCGGGACCGCGCCGATCTGCTCGGTCGACCCGTCCACCGTGCCCAAGGCCATGGACGTGATCACGCCGGCGGGAGTCTCGCAGGCGACCGAGCTCAACCCCACTCTCGGTCCCGTGGTCATCCAGCCGGTCACTGTGCCCTAGCTGCCATTAGATCGCGGCAGGTGGGCTGGCCTGGCCTGCCAGGCGAAGAGCGCAGATCAACAAGGTATGCGTCTCGTCGTCCGTGGCGGTTGGCCGCTTGCCAGCCGCCACGATCGGCAGCTATTTGCGCTGCGGACGTTGGCCAGCTGTAGTCACAGAGCGTGAGCCGCATTGAGGGCCCGGCGGCGACCCGATCGCCGAATCATTGCGTCTCTCCGCGGGCGGGCGCCATCGCCGCATCGAGTACAGATCAGCCCGATATGCGCAGCCGCGGCGATGAGGACCCGCACCCGATAGGCCGATTCGATTAGGCCGATATCGTACGAGCCGGCCCTAGGGCTGCGTTGCGGTGAGTAATGGGAACTGCCTCTGGGCGGCCGGGGACATGCGGTCGGCGCCGTTGAGCGGGCCCTTGAACGCCGGTCCGGTCAAGAGAGTTCCGCCGTTCTCGCGACGACGTCGCGGGGACCTGGCTCGCGCCCTGTCATGGCCAGTTGCCCGTGATCGAGTCGAGGATGATGGAGGCGTACTGCGTCGGCGTCTCCTCCCAGGCGAAGTGCCCGGCATCGACGATCACGACGCGGCTGGTGGGCAGCCGCTGGTTGAGAAACTCCGCGTTGGCGAGCGGGACAACGCGGTCGTGGCGGCCGTTGATGATCGTGACCGGCGTCGTGATCTGCGGCAGCAGCCCGGCCAGCACCGGCAGCTCCTCGGGGTAGCTGCGGGCATAGCGCATCGACTCGGCGAAGCGGTCGCCGTCGTAGCAGGCCAGGTAGTCCGCGCGGATGTCGCCGGATATCCCGCCTGCGATGGTGTCCAGCGTCGCGCCGACGATTACGCGCGGGTCCATCCTGCGGTACTTGTCCAGGTCGGGGTCGAGCACCCATGACGCCAGCGGCTCACCGAGCTGGATCGGAACCGCGGTTCCGCCGCTGCCTACGATCGCGCTGGCGATCCGCTCCGGGTGCGCGGCCGCCGCGAACAGGGCGGCCGAGGTTCCGACGTCCGGCGCGACGAGGTGCGCCGTGCCCAGATCGGCTTCGGCGATGAGCTGGGCCAGGAACTCACCCATCGCTCGCGGAGACAGCAGGTCCTCCCGGCGTTCGGATGCGCCGAAGCCCGGCAGGTCAACGGCGAAGAGGCGGGCGTGCCCGGAAAGCGAGTCCCAGATCGGCGCGAACGCGTACACGCTCTCCGGCCAGGGACTGGTAAGCACTACCGCCGGCTCCTGCGAGCCGCCGCTGTCGGCGTACCGGATCCGGACTCCGTCGACAGTCCGGAAGCGGACTTGTGGGGTCATTGTCGTCGGCATGCAGCCCATCCTCCAGATCCGGGCCGTCCTTCGCGCCCGTGAACGCCCTGGCCAAGTCCCTGGTCATCCGACCCGGCGGCGGTGCTACCAAGCGGCTGCCGTTGACTAGGCGATCAGCTGGCCGTGCTCGCTTGATCCTCGCTTTAAATTTTAGAGCAAGTGGACGGGCTGGCGGCGAACGGGTACGTCGAGCGGCGGCCTCACCCGCGCGATGCCCGCGCCCGGCTGGTCACGCTAACGGCAAGGGCTGGGCGTGCAGGCGCGCCGCCGAGGCAGCCATTACCGACACGATCGGCCCATGGGCGGCAGCGCTCGGCGAACAGCACCTGCTCGCTCTCCGGGACAACCTGGCCAGCATCGCACCCCGCGGGGCCGCTTCGGCCAGCCTGGTAAGGCCCTCCGCGGAGACGGCGAGAAACCCGCCGCAAGGGCGGCGCGAGCGCGGTGCAGTCAGCGCGCCGGGCCCGCGCCGTTCTGTCCGCACGAAGCACCGCGGCGGCCAAGAGGCGGGCCTGACACGCCCCAGCACCGAACACCCGGTTCTGGCTGGCCAAGATCGAGGCCACCAGTTACCATCTGGCCGCGCATAGCGGCGGATATCGCGTGTCGCGCGACCGCCGTGCTGTCACCGTCGGTAACGAACTCCAGTGCCCAGGTCTGGCAGGCCAGACGTCTAGCGGGTCGACCTCCAGCGACCAGGAGCCGTCACGGCGAGTATCAGCGCGTCACCGCGAGCATCCTCCGGGCACTACGCTCAAGCCCTTCGGATCGGTCCGTATCCATCTCGAGTGACGTCGGGTGTTCTTGGCGAATGGCGTAACAATCGCCCACAACGCGGCGCGGATTTCGTGGAAGCCGCCTGCGGCCACCTCATCCGGATCACAGCGGCGCACGGAATCCGCCACGTAGAGCTGGACGGCTGACGGCCCGAGTGTCGAGGTCCACTTGGCGGACCGCAGGCCACAGCGCTCGCCATCGCCACCCTGAATCGGACGCGACAAGTTCTCTGCGTCTAGTCTTCTCTGCGTCTAGTCCTGGAGCCACAGGAAGGGCCGCAGGGCGGGCTCCATCTGGACAGCCAGTGCGCTCCGGCTGTTCTATGGCAGTTAACGAAGCGGGACATGCAAGATCAGCCCGATCTAGGTGCCCCTTTCAGGGATAAACCGCCATCCCCCTGGCATGGTCTACTGGGCGGCTCTGACTGGCTGACAGGTCTTTACATGGCACGGGGAGGGAAGCATGACGGATGGGGCGAAGGCGATCGTCGGGCTGGCGGGGTGGGTGTAGGGATCGGCGAGAATGTCGCGCAAGGTCTGGATCGCCTCCGCGCGGAACTCTTCGCCCAGCTCAAGGAGCGCCGTCGCCGCAATGACCTGCGACCATCCCGCGCCCGCGCGCCGTTCATCCAGCAGCCCACGCAGCGCGGTGGCCGTCTGCCCGGCGTCCAGTCCGCGGATCTGGATTGCCGCAGCTAATACAGCGGCCCGGGCCCAGGTGGGGACCATGGAGTTGGCGGAGATCCGGTTGAGTGCATCGATAGCGGCAGAGTGCTGGCGGGCCAGAGCAGCGAGCAGCCCGATCGGCTGGCCCTGGCCCTCTTCCCGCAGCACCACCCGGCGTTCTATTGCCTGGCAGGCCGACACAAGGTGCTGGGCTTGGCCGACGACGCCCGAGACCAGCAGCCGGGCGGCCAGTTCCTGGTGGTGCTGATGTCCCTGCTGCAACCAGGTCAGCAGCGCTGGCGCGACGGAAGGGACCCGGCGTACCCAGTGGATGAGGACGGTGAGGGCCGTATCGGTCAGGGGGTCAGGCGTCCGGTTGACGCACTCATGCAAAACCGGGTCGCTGGGGTCAAACGTGCCGGGCATCGTGGCGGCCTCGGCGGCTGCGGCGAGGTGTTCGGCGAAGCTGTAGTGGATGAACTCCCAGCGGCTGCCGCGCCGGACGAGCAGCCCACTGCGCATCAGCAGGCTCTCGACGAGTCCCTGCCATTCCGGGGGACGGCGGAGGGCTGGACCGGTATTTCCAGTGAGCCACTCGTACGCTGCCGCCATGAGCGGCGTGTCCGAGCTGACCTGAACGACGGCGAGGCGCTGCAGCAGCGCCGTCACCGTAACGGGATGGTGCAGCGCATCGCCGGAGGCCCCAGCAAAGTCGGCGAGTTCCGCGGTGACGGCTCGCCAGTCGGGATGTTTCACCGCCCTGGCGAGGACGTAGCCGAGGTAGCGTTCGTACAGGTCGTACTTAAAATGTGGCAGCGTTCCGCCGGGGTCCTCTTCGAACAGTGCGATGGCCATCAGCGCCAGCAGGGGTGTCGACAGCACGTCAGCCAGATGGTTGAGGTGCGCTTCCTGGAGGAACCGGGTGGCCGGGTCAGCCCCGGGCGGCCGGGGACCATCGGCTAGCCAGCGGCGGGCGAAGTCGTGCAGCGCGACCGCGTCGAACGGCTCAAGCTCGTACACGCCCACCTCGTTGGCTCCGGCATCGCGCCGCAAGCGAGCCATTTCCGCAGGGTGCAGGGGCCGGGAGGTGACGAGCAGCCGATGGGGCAGGGCAGCCTCGGCCAGTCTCGCCGACAAGACCGTGACCAGCTTGTCCCGGCGTTCGGGTTCGACGGCCTCATCGAGCCCATCGATAGCGATCAGCCAGGGGCTACCGCCCACCGGCTGGTTGAGCAAGCCGGAGGAAAAGCCGGCTTCGAGGTCAAGATGACCGCCCAGTTCGTTGCGGGCTGCCTCGCAGAGCGCCTGGAGCCACGGATGGTGAATGGCGGCGGCCAGCTCACGCCCGGTGACCCGCAGCGGCACCAGCCCAGCCGGGCCGCGGCGATCACCGCCGGCGTTGTTTCTCCTGACGAGCCAGTCCCCAGCCAGGCGGTGAACCAACTGGAGCGTCAACGTCGACTTGCCCTGGCCGGGGCCGCCGATGACGATGAGGTGGCGGTGACGAGCGAGAGCCTCTTCGACACTGCACGCTGGATCAGCGAGCGCTGATCCAGGCGAGGCGATGCCGCCGCCGAGACTCTGGCGGACGTAAACGCTGGACAACGAGGGACGGCGAACGCCGAACAGCCGGTAGGGCAGCTCGTCGGTGGCCCGGACCTGCGCTTGCATCAGCGCCGCCACATCACCATGGTGCGGGCGGGCGCTGTCCGGCGCCGGCCCTGCCTGAGCGCGCTGCCGCGGCAGGATAGGCAACCCGCCCAGGCCGGTCACCCCGAACTGCCGCCACCACTCCGGCGCTGCCGCCAGATCGGCGACGGCGGTGATCGGCACCACCGTCAGGGCCGACTCTCCCTCCGTTCGGTGATGGGTGCTGATGACCCCCACCGCCATCGGTTCACCGTCGTGACCATCAGCGGCGAACATGACCGCCCAGTTCGTTGCGGGCTGCCTCGCAGAGCGCCTGGAGCCACG
>JBEKCN010000138.1:0-7335 GCA_050014855.1 Streptosporangiaceae bacterium
TCGCCGGACGAGGCGGTCTCCGGCGGGGCCGAGCGGACCATTCTGAGGTGACGGCGGCGGCCTACCTCGACGCCCTGCCCGACCGGCTCCGGGCCCGGCGGGACCGGGGGCCGCTGACGCTGCTGGGACGCCTCACGGACGGCGTTGGCCAGGGCCTCCAGGTCGTCCACGCTCTGCTGGACGGGATCCCCGGGCAGCCGGACGACATCCCAGCCCCGGGGGACGGTGAGCCGCTCGGCGTGCCTGGCGCACAGGTCGTAGCAGTGCGGCTCGACGTAGGCGGCCAGCGGGCCGAGCACCGCGGTGGAGTCACGGTAGACGTACGTGAGCGTGTAGACCGGGGGCTGCCTGCATGCGGTGCGCGAGCAGCAACGCGAACTCACCGACCCACCTCACTCACATGATCCAACTCCGCCGGCACGCCACGGCCGGATCGCATGGCCGGGCTCGCCGGGTCGCTGGTGCGTCCCAGGAGAGATTCTCGCCCTCGGGGGCCGGGCGGCACAGCACCATCCCGGACCAGGTCCGGAACAGCCCTGCATGCGATCCGTGCTTCCGTTGACGGTAGCTGGCCGGGGTCTTTAACGCCACCACCCGGGGCACTCTGCGCCATCGTGTCTTCGGCCGGGACAGCCCGGGCACCGAGCCCGGCGCCTACCGGCGGGCAGCAGCAGGCGATACGCTCGGTAGCTGTGCAGGCCGACCAGACCAGTTCCGCGCCCGGCCGCCGGCGCGTCCGGCGGCGGGACCGGCACGGTCGCGGCCTTCGGGGCCGGCTGGTCCCCACGGATGTCCCGCTGTACCGCAGCCGGGCGCAGCAGTTCGACGACCTGGTCCTGGACGCGGTGGCGCGGCTCGAACCACGCTGGGAGGCCGAGCTGGCCGGGATCGAGTTCGCGGTGCAGGAAGTACCGGACGAGGAGATCACCGGGGAGGAGATCGTCCCGGTCCCGCTGGCCAGGCTCGACCCCGGGGAGATGGATCCGGGCGACGTGGCCGGTTCGCGCTCGCCCCGGATCGTGCTGTACCGCAGGCCGCTGCTCGCGCGGGCTGAAGACGAGGATGAGCTGAGCGAGCTGATCTTCGACGTGGTGGTGGAGGAATTCGCCGAGCTGCTGGGGCTCGACCCGGACGCCGTCGACCCGGGCTATACCGAAGGGGACTGACTCCGGCGGTTGGCGCCGCGGTCCCGGCCCGCGGTCCCGCCGCCGTGGCCCCCGCCCCGCCGGCTCTGCACCGGCGGGGCGGGGACTACACTGCTTCCCGCTTCAGCCGCCGACGCTCCCGCTCCGACATGCCGCCCCAGATACCAAACCGCTCGTCGTTCTCCAGCGCGAACTCCAGGCACTCGGCCCGGACCTCACATCCCCGGCAGACCTTCTTCGCCTCCCGGGTCGAGCCGCCCTTCTCCGGGAAGAACGCCTCGGGATCGGTCTGGGCACACAAGGCCCGGTCCTGCCAGCCAAGATCCTCGGCGTCGTCTGAGCACTCCACACCGTGCTCGAGTGAGACAATGACCTCAGACACACGCACCTCCAGCCCCTTGCGGGGCCCCCGGACTCACGCCCCTCCCCCGGGACGCGTACTTACAACAGTGAAATTACACCCGCGTGTCTTGCTTCCCGTCAAGCCGGCTAGGTGCTATTGGCCGCATCAATGTCCGGCGATGGGCGAAAAGTCCCCAAGATTGCGGCCTTTTCGTTGCCAGGCCGTGAGCGGAGCGAACCGTGCTGTAACGGAACGTAACCGGAAGGGCGCGGTCACCCGGGGTCCGCGAGCCTGCCAGACTTTGGCTATGCGGATCACCGTACTGGCCGGCGGCGTGGGCGCCGCGCGCTTCCTCCGCGGCCTCCAGGCCGCCGCCCCGGACGCGCAGATCACCGTCATCGGGAACACGGGCGACGACATCACGCTGTTCGGCCTGCGGGTGTGCCCGGACCTGGACACCGTGATGTACACCCTCGGCGGCGGGATCGACGAGGCCCAGGGCTGGGGGCGGGCCGGGGAGACGTTCGCCATCCGGGATGAGCTGGCCGCCTACGGCGCCGGCCCGGACTGGTTCACCCTCGGCGACCGGGACTTCGCCACGCACATTCTGCGCAGCCAGCTGCTGGCGGACGGCCAGCCGCTGTCGGCCGTGACCGATGAGCTGTGCCGGCGGTGGCAGCCCGGGGTCCGGCTGCTGCCGATGTCGGACGACCAGATCGAGACGCACGTGCTGATCGACGACGGGGGCGGCCGGCGTTACGTGCACTTCCAGGAGTGGTGGGTCCGGCTGCACGCTCAGCTCCCCGCGGCGACGATCGTGCCGGCCGGCGCAGCTGACGCCCGCCCCGCGCCAGGCGTGCTGGAGGCCATCGACGGCGCCGACGTGGTGCTGCTCCCGCCGTCCAATCCCGTGGTGAGCATCGGCACGATCCTGGCCGTGCCGGGCATCCGCGAGGCGGTGGCGGCCAAGACCGCGGTGGGCGTGTCCCCGATCATCGGCGGATCCCCGGTGCGCGGCATGGCCGACGCGTGCCTGGCCGCGATCGGTATCCCGACGACCGCGGCGGCCGTCGGAGCGCACTACGGAGCCGGGCTCATCGACGGCTGGCTGGTCGATGACGAGGACAAGGCGGCGGCCGCGGACCCCGCGCTGGCCGGGATCGAGGTGCGCGTCCTGCCGCTGTACATGCGGGATCTGGCGGCGACCGCTGGCATCGCGCGGGCGGCGCTCGACCTGGCCGCGGAGCTCACCTGATGTCCCAGGGGCAAGACGACGGGACGCGCTCGTTCAGCGTCCGGGGAGTCCCCGGGATCCCGGAGGTCGAGCCGGGCACGGATCTGGCCGCCCTGATCGCCGGGGCCGCCGGCGACCTGCGGGACGGCGACATCGTCGTGGTGACGTCGAAGATCGTGAGCAAGGCCGAAGGCCGGGTGGTACGCGGCGACCGGCAGGACGCCATCGACGCCGAAACCGTGCGGGTGGTCGCGCGGCGCGGTGACGCCCGGATCGTCGAGACCCGGCAGGGCCTGGTGCTCGCCGCGGCAGGCGTCGACGCCTCCAACACGCCGCCCGGCACGGTGGTCCTCCTGCCCGAGGACCCGGACGGGTCGGCCCGCCGGCTCCGGAAGGCGCTGAACGACCGCCGCGGCATCACCGTGGGTGTCATCATCACCGACACCCTCGGCCGGGCCTGGCGGATCGGCCAGACCGACACCGCGATCGGCGCCGCCGGTGTCCGGCCCGCGATCGACTACCGGGGCACCGAGGACAGCTTCGGCAACGCCCTGGAGGTCACGCTGGACGCGGTGGCCGACGAGATCGCCGCGGCCGGCGACCTGGTCAAGGGCAAGGCACGGCAGGTCCCGGTGGCCATCGTGCGCGGGCTGGCGGACCTGGTGACGCCGGACGACGGCCCGGGCGCGACCGCCCTGATCCGGCCCCCGGCCGAGGACATGTTCCGGCTGGGCGCGGCCGAGGTGCCGCTCGCGCGCCGGACGGTCCGGGAGTTCACCGGCGAGCCGGTCAGCCTGGTGGCGGTCCGCCGGGCCGTGGCCGCCGCGGTGACCGCCCCCGCACCGCACCACACCGAGCCGTGGCGCTTCGTGATCCTGGAGTCGGCCCGCAGCCGGGCGGAGCTGTGCGACGCGATGCTCGCCGCCTGGGTCGGCGACCTGCGCCGGGACGGCTTCACCGAAGAACAGATCGGCCGCCGGGTCCGCCGCGGCGAGCCGTTGCGGCGGGCCCCGCTCATCGTGGTGCCGTGCCTGCTGCCGGACGGGCGGCACGGCTACCCGGACGAGCGGCGCGCCCGGGCCGAACGGGACATGTTCCTGATCTCGATGGGCGCGGCCGTGCAGAACTTCATGGTGGCCCTCGCGGTCGAGGGCCTGGGCTCGTGCTACATATCGAGCGCCCTGTTCTGCCCCGACGTCGCGCGCCGCGCGATCGGCCTGCCGGACGGCGGCGAGCCGATGGGGGCCATCGGCATCGGGCACGCCGCGGCGGCACCCGCCCCGCGGCCGCCCCGCGACCCAGACGACTTCATCCTGACCCGGTAGGCCGGGTCATTCCAGCGGCCAATCCGGTTGCGCCGCCGCCCGGGTCGACTTCCCGGCCGGGGCCGACTTCGCCGGCCTGTGGGGCGGCGGCACTCTGCCCGGCTGGCGCGGGCGGGGTATCTTCCGCGCGCTCGTCGCGCACCGGGCCGCGCTCGCGGCCGCCCGGGGCTACCGCTAGCTGCAGGCCGGCGCCCTGCCGACGAGCGCGCCCATCCTGCAGCGTCTCGGCTTCGTGCGGCTCGCCACCACCGTTCCGTTCAGTTATGCAGGGACCGGAAGCTGAGCGGCCGCCCGCGCTGGTCCGGCAGCTCAGCCGGGGCCGGCCGCTCCGGGGCTCACAGTCATCCCAGCAGCGGCAGCGGGGTGCGGATCGAGGCGCAGACGCCGTCGCTGGCCACGGCGGCGGCCTGGCGCTCGGCGGGCACCTCGCCGTAGCCGGTCGTGCGCTGGCGCATCGGGCGGCCGGTCGGCGCGATCATCTCCCTGAGCTGGCTGATCGTCCGGAACGAGCCGTTGTCGGCGCCCGCCATCCGGCTGATGGTCTCCTCCATCAGGGTGCCGCCCACATCGTTGGCGCCGCCCTGCAGGATGTCGCGGCACAGGTCCTCGCCGAGCTTGACCCACGAGCACTGGATCGAGTCGATCGCGCCGTGCAGCAGCAGCCGGGACACCGCATGCACCGCCCGGTTCTCCCGCCGGGTCGGTCCCGGCCGGGCCAGGCCGGCCAGGTAGATCGGCGCATTCTCGTGAATGAACGGCAGCAGCACGAACTCGGTGAAGCCGCCGGTCCGCTCCTGGATGCCGCGGAGCACCCGCAGGTGCGCGACCCAGTGCGCCGGGGTGTCGACGTGCCCGTACATCATCGTGGACGAGCTGCGCAGGCCCAGCTCGTGCGCGGTCGTGATGACCTCGATCCACACGTGGGCGGGCAGCTTGCCCTTGGTCAGGATCCAGCGCACGTCGTCGTCGAGGATCTCCGCCGCGGTGCCCGGAATCGACCCGAGGCCCGCCTCCTTCGCGCGGACCAGCCACTCCCGGATCGGCAGCCCGGCGCGGGACGCCCCGTTGACCACCTCCATCGGCGAGAACGCGTGTACGTGCATGTCCGGGCAGCGGCGCCGGACCTCCGCGGCGATGTCGAAATACGCCGTGCCGGGCAGGTCCGGGTGGATGCCGCCCTGCATGCAAACTTCGGTCGCGCCGGCCTCCCAGGCCTCCTGGGCCCGGTCGCCGATCTGCTGCAGCGACAGCGTGTACGCGTCGGCGTCGGTACGGCGCTGAGCGAACGCGCAGAACCGGCAGCCGGTGTAGCAGACGTTGGTGAAGTTGATATTGCGGTTGACGACGTAGGTGATGTCGTCGCCGTTGACGTCCTGGCGGATCGCGTCGGCCAGGCTGGTCAGCGCCTCCAGCGCGGGGCCGTCCGCGGCCAGGAGGGCCAGGGCCTGGTCGTCACTGAGCGCCGCCGGGTCTCGCTCCGCCTGGCGGAGGGCGGCATGGGTGTCGGCGTCCAGCCGGGGCCCGGAGGCGGTACCCAGGCGGGTTTTGACTTCGTTCCAGTCGCCGTAGACCTCGGCGAAGTCGTCCCGGCGGTCCGTGCTGCGGCCGACCGTGTCGATCGTGGTGTACAGATCGGTCCGGCCCGCCTCCTGCCAGCCACCGTCCGGCTCCTGCCAGGGCAGCCCCTGCGGGAGCGCGCCGTCGCGGGCCAGGCCCGTCGCCGGATCGGCCAGCGCGGACACGTGCGCGTTCAGCCGCGGGTCGAGCCAGGGCTCACGGATGTACGGCGGGTAGATCGTGAGGCGCTCGCGCAGGGTGAAGCCGCCGGCGGCGGTCTGCGCGGCCAGCTCGTCGATCTGCGGCCAGGGACGCTCGGGGTTCACGTGGTCCGGGGTCAGCGGGGAGACCCCGCCCCAGTCGTCGATCCCGGCCGCCAGGATGAGCTTGTACTGGTCACCGATCAGGTTCGGCGGGGCCTGAATCCGCGCCTTGGGCCCGAGGATCAGCCGGGTGACGGCGATGGTGACGGCCAGATCGTCGAGCTCGGCGTCGGGCACGCCGCGCATCTTGGTGTCCGGCTTGGCCCGGAAGTTCTGCACGATGACTTCCTGGATGCCGCCGTACTCGCGAGCGACCTGACGGATCGCGAAGATGGAGTCGGCGCGCTCGGCAAGCGTCTCGCCGATGCCGATGAGGATTCCGGTCGTGAACGGCACCCCGCAGCGCCCCGCGTCCTCCAGCACCCGGAGCCGGACCGCCGGGTCCTTGTCCGGGCTGCCGAAGTGCGGGGCGCCCTTCTCGGTGAAGAGCCGGGCCGCCGTGGTCTCCAGCATCATGCCCATGGACGGGGCGACCGGCTTGAGCCGCTGGAAATCGGCCCAGCCCAGGACGCCCGGGTTAAGGTGCGGCAGCAGGCCGGTCTCCTCCAGCACCCGGATGGCCATGGCCCGGACGTAGGACAGCGTGTCGTCGTAGCCGCGGGCGTCCAGCCATTCCCGCGCCTGGTGCCAGCGGTCCTCCGGCCGGTCCCCCAGGGTGAACAGCGCCTCCTTGCAGCCCAGCGCGGCGCCCTGGCGGGCGATGGCGAGCACCTCGTCGGGCTCGAGGTAGGGGCTCTCGAGCTTGCGCGGGACCGTCGCGAACGTGCAGTACCCGCAGCGGTCCCGGCACAGCCGGGTGAGCGGGATGAAAACCTTCCGCGAATACGTGATCACGCCGGGACGGCCGGCGGCGGCCAGCCCCGCGTCCCGGGTCCGGCCGGCGTAGCCGAGCAGCGTTTCCAGGTCGGCGCCCCGGCTATGCAGCAGGATCTCGGCCTCGCCCCGGTCCAGAGCTTTGCCGTCGCGGGCCCGGGCCAGCGCCCGGCGCAGGCCCGGCTGAGGCGCAGCGGAAGACGTCACACGCAATCCCTTCGTTGGCGATCAAGGAACTCGCTGGCGATCAACGAGCCCGGCCGCGAGCGGGTCGCCGCGGCGGCTGGCTGAACCCCAAGCTGACCCTACGCCGCAGCGGGGAGCACCCCCGCGAGCGGCCGGTCACCTGCACACCAGCAGCACACCTGGTTACCGAGCAGGACTGCGCCTGGGCTCACCCCGGTCGGCCCTACCGGGGTGATGGCGCCATTGCCCCGGTGGGAGCCTGGGTGATGGCGCCATTACCAGGGTGGCCGTGGCCGCGGACCCCTCACTGAGGCACCCCTGTGGGGCTGGTGTGGCTCGCGGGAGCGGTGGGCTTGGGACGCGAGGCAGTGGCCGGGACGAGGGTGACTCGCGGGATGGGGGGAGACGG
>JBEKCN010000139.1:0-7318 GCA_050014855.1 Streptosporangiaceae bacterium
AGCCGGGCCGCCACCAGGTCCCATACAGTGTCGGCCAGGACCTCCTTGGCAGCTCGCGGGATGTCCGTCTGTGATCCATCGGCGCCGACCACCACGGCCTCATTATCACTGGTCCCGAAGGCCAGACCGTTTCCGACCCGGTTGACGACGAGCAGGTCGCAGCCTTTACGGGCGAGCTTAGCCCGGCTGCCGGCCAGGTCCAGTTCGGTCTCCGCGGCGAAGCCGACGATGACCTGGCCCAGCCGTGATGCCCCCGGGAGCGCACCGGCTTCGTGCGGTGCAGGGGGCACGCCGGCTTCGTGCGGTGCAGGGGGCACGCCGGCTTCGTGCGGTGCAGGCGGCGCAGCGGCTTCGTGCGACCCAGAGGGCACGCCGGCTTCGTGCGGGGGGAAGGGCGAGCCGGCCGCGGCGCCGCGGCGAGCGGACAGCTCGGCAAGGATGTCGGGGTTCTGGATCAGAATGATAGGCGCGGGCTGGGACCCGTCCTTTTTTATCTTGGCTTCGCTGCGCACCTCGGGCCGGAAGTCGGCCACCGCGGCGGCCATCACCACCGCGTCGGCGTCGGCCGCCTCGGCCAGCATCGCCTCGCGCATCTCCCGCGCGGAAGTCACCGCAATAACGCGCGTGCCGGCCGGGTCGGGCAGCGTGACGTTCGCGGCGACCAGCGTCACCTTGGCCCCCCGGGCGACGGCCGTCTCCGCGAACGCGTAACCCTGACGCCCGGACGACCAGTTCCCCAGGAACCGCACGGGATCCAGCTCTTCGCGGGTTCCCCCGGCGGATACGACGACCTTGCGGCCGGCCAGGTCCTGGCGGAGCCCGCCCGCGCCCCGGGCGAGGACCCGGACCGCGGCCGCGAAAATCTCGCCCGGCTCCGGCAGCCGGCCGACCCCCGAGTCCGCACCGGTCAGCCGGCCGCTGGCGGGCTCGAGCACGATCGCGCCCCGGTCCCGCAGCGTGGCCACGTTGGCCCGGGTGGCGGCGTGCTCCCACATCTCGGTGTGCATCGCGGGCGCGTACAGTACCGGGCACCGGGCGGTCAGCAGGGTGGCGGTGAGCAGGTCGCCCGCCATACCCGCGGCGGCCCGCGCCATGAGGTCCGCGGTCGCCGGGGCGACGACGACAAGATCGGCGGACTGCCCGAGCCGGACGTGTGGGACCTCATCGGTTCCCGTCCAGGCGTCAGTTGTGACGGGCTGACCCGATAGTGCCGCCCAGGTCGCCTCACCGACGAAACGCAGCGCGTCCGGGGTGGGTATCACACGGACGTGGTGGCCCGTCTCGGTGAGGCGCCGGAGCAGTTCGCACGCTTTGTAAGCGGATATACCTGCGCTTACGCCGAGAATGATCCGCGGTGCCACCTGCGGCCCCTGCCGGAGAAAGCCGACGGTCAGCCCTCAGTGGTGGGCTCGACCGAGAGAAGCCCGTCCCGCACCTCACGCAGCGCGATCGACAACGGCTTCTCCTGGACCCGGGTCTCCACCAGCGGGCCCACGTACTCGAGCAGGCCTTCGCCCAGCTGCGAGTAGTACGCGTTGATCTGCCGCGCCCGCTTCGCGGCCATGATCACAAGCTGGTACTTGCTGTCGACGACCTGAAGAAGGTCGTCGATTGGCGGGTTGATGATGCCATCTGCGGCGGGAGTCCCTGCCACGTCACGTCCTTCGTCTAACTTGCACTTAATACTCATCCGGTGAGCCGAAGACCAAGGTTACCACCTGGCGGCATACTTCCTGGACCGACGTATTGACCAGCGTGAGGTCGAACTCGCTCTCCGCGGCGAGCTCACGGCGGGCGGCGTCGAGGCGGCGCTGCACCACCTCGGGCGGTTCCGTACCGCGCGCGGTCAGCCGGCGTACCAGTTCCACCCACGAGGGCGGGGCCAGGAAGACCAGGCGCGCGTCGGGCATGCTCCGCCGCACCTGACGCGCCCCCTCGAGGTCGATCTCCAGGAGGCACGGAATCCCCGCCGCCAGTCTCTCCTCGAGCGGCTTGCGCGGCGTTCCGTACTTGTGGCCGGCAAACTCCGCCCATTCCAGTAGCTCGCCCTCGGCGACCATCCGGTCGAATTCCTTGTCGTCGACAAAGAAGTATTCGCGGCCGTCCATCTCCCCCGCCCGCGGCGAGCGCGTGGTGGCCGAGACCGAGATCCACAATTCCGGGCAGAACCGGCGCAGCTCCGCGATGACCGTGCTCTTCCCGACCCCGGAGGGCCCGGAGAGCACGGTCAGCTGGGAGAACCTCCGCATGGATAGGCAGTATCCCCTGCCCATCGCCGCGGCTCCGCCGGGGGTGGCGGAGCCGCGCATGGAATCTCCGGGCGATACGACCATGCCCCCGTGACCGCTCCCGGATTCCGCTGGCTGCCTCAGATGTCCGACCCGAACTCGTGCTCCAGGGCCGAGCGCTGGTTCGCGCCCAGCCCGCGGACGCGGCGGGACTCCGCGATGCCAAGCCGCTCCATGATCTGCTTCGCCCGTACCTTGCCGACGCCGGGCATCGACTCGAGCAAGGCCGAGACCTTCATCTTGCCAATGACGTCATCGGTCGTGCCTTCCTTGATGACGTCGGGCAGCGTGGTGGCTCCGCGCTTGAGCCGATTCTTCACCTCTGCGCGTTCTTTACGCGCTCTGGCGGCCTTCTCCAAGGCTGCTGCGCGCTGGTCGGGAGTGAGGGGAGGAAGAGCCACTCGAGGTCACCTCGGGTTTCGTCGGTAAAAACGTTGGTGGGGGGGAAACTAGCGAGTAAGCGTACCTTTCGGCAACGCGAATCCCCGTTTATACCATAATAAATTTAGGGATATTACTCTCAGTGATCGGACTATCACTATTAGTAAGCCAGCAACGGTCACACGCACTCCGCTCACCCTGCCGGCAGCGAGCCAATGCGCGTTGCAACGTGTCCGTTAGCCCGTCACGATGGGCCATCCACCGCCAGAGTAAGCCAGCGCAGGCCGTTCCTGAACGGGCGGTGAGACTAGTTTCCCGTTGCCGCGGTGAATCCCGGCGAGGGACGCCATGGGCACCAGGGCGGCGCCGGTTCATGGATTTAGCCACCGCCGGGACCACGGATATGGGCGCCACCCTCGGATCGCTGAAGCCGTTACTCGATACGCCCGTGTCGGCACTGCGTGGGAACCACACAGACCCGGCGCGGCAAGGCGCTGCAATCTCAGGGAAACGAGGCCGCTGCGGAAGTAACGTGACGTGCAAATATTTACCTTTCAACGCAACGTACATCCTATGGCGAAGCCAAACAGCCAATGATGTGCATACGAATCGGCACGATCACACTTACCGCTCCTCTACCGCACTCATACGCCGCCGCCAAGCGCATACGCGCGGCATACAACCCGATGGCATTTTCACGGTGGATCACCGGCGAACGCTAAGTGGCGTGCTGGGGTGAGCCGCCGCAGGGATGCCGCCACGGCGGCCGCGGCCGCCCCAGGGTCGGGCGCGCCGGTGATCGGACGCCCGATGACCAGCAGGTCAGATCCGGCCTTGACCGCCTCCTCGGGCGTGGCCACCCGGGCCTGGTCGTGGGCGGCCGAGCCTGCGGGCCGTACTCCGGGGGTGATCAGCATGATGCCGGGCCCGACCTCGGCCCGGACGGCACTGACCTCGCGCGGTGAGCAGACGATGGCCCGGGCGCCGGCTTCGACGGCAAGGGCGGAAAGCCGCAGCACGGTGTCGTGCACGCTGCCCGTTACGCCGGTCTGGACCAGTTGATCCTCGGTCAGGGAGGTAAGCACGGTCACCGCGGCGATCTTTGTGCCCGGGGCATTCTCGGCGGCCGCCCGGATGACGTTGGCGCCGCCGCTCGCGTGCACGGTCAGCAGGTCGGGGTGCAGCCGCGCCACGGTCCGCGCCGCCGCGGCCACCGTCGCGGGGATGTCATACAGCTTCAGGTCCAGAAAAACCCGCACGCCGCTGGCTCCCTTGATCGAGGCCACCACGTTCGGGCCGTACCGCAGGTACAGCTCCAGCCCGATCTTCACCGTGCTGACGTGCGGCGTCACCAGGCCAGCCCAGCGCGCGGCGGTTTCGAGGTCAGGTGCGTCCAGCGCGACGGCGACTGGCGCGGGGTTGCTCAAGGCCACTCCTTCAATCGTGCCCGGCAGGTCCGGTGTCCATATGTTCCGCTTGGCATCCCAGGCGCCCGGGCCGGGGCGTGCCGGATCGCGCGCCCGCGGCTGGGGCCGTCCCGGCGTGCCGCCCGCGGCATCTTGTTAACGCTCACACTGCTCACATTGCCGTGCCCGTGCAAAACGGGCGCTGTTGGCCGTGGCCCCGCCATGGCGGGCCCATCGGGGGTTGATCGCCGATACATCGCGACGAGCCGCGGGAGACGCATCTGTCACCTGGCCTGCGCGGAAAGATCCGCAGCCGACTCCGAGAGTCCCGAGGGTAATGCACGCTGGCGTCGTTTGCGCCACGCATTACGGACCTGTGCCGCCTTGGCGTGCGCTTTGGGTCGTTTCGGCAGCGTTTGCCCAGGAACGAGGCGGGCGGTCAGGCCAGGCGGCGGCGCAGCGGCGACGGGTAGCCGCCGGTCTGGTGGGCCAGTCCGGTCACGTCGGCGAGGTGCTCGGCGCCGAGGCAGGTGAGCTCCTCCTCCAGCTCGCGCAGAATGCGTGCGCACGCGGCCGGGTCGTTGAAGATAGCCGTGCCCACCGCGACCAGGGACGCCCCGGCCATGATGAGCTCCAGTGCGTCACGGCCGGTCCGGATGCCGCCGACCCCGACGATGGGAACGTCGGGCAGAGCCCCGCGCACCAGCCAGATGCACCGCACGGCGACCGGCCGGATCGCGGGGCCGGACAGGCCGCCCATGACGCCGGCGACCGCCGGGCGCATCGCGGCCGGGTCGATAACCATCCCGGGCAGTGTGTTGATCATGGACAGGCCGTCGGCGCCCGCGGCCACGCAGGACCGGGCGATGGTAACGATGTCGGTGACGTCCGCCGACAGCTTGGCGAACACCGGGATGTCGTACCGGGCGGCGCCACGGGCCGCCTCCACCACCCGGGCCGCCGCATCGGGCTGGGCGGCGAAATCCTGCCCGCGGCCGCCCGCGTTCGGCCAGGACAGGTTGAGCTCGATCGCCGTCACCCCGGCCGCGTCGGACAGCCGGGCAGCGAGCTCGGCGTACTCCGCCGCGCTGCCACCGGCGATCGAGACCACCGTGCGGACGCCACGGGACAGCAGCCAGGGCAGGTCACGCTGGAGGAACGCGTCGATCCCGGGGCCCTGCAGGCCGATCGAGCTGAGCATGCCGCTGGGGGTCTCGGCGGTGCGCGGCGTCGGCCGGCCCGCCTGCGGCTCGATCATGATCGACTTGGTGATGACCGCGCCGATCCGGGCCACGTCGATGAACTGCGCGAGCTCGCGGCCGGTTCCGGCGCACCCGGCGGCGGTGAGGACCGGATTCGGCAGTTCGACGTGGCCGAGCCGGGCCCGCAGATCAGCCGGCATGGCCGGAGCTCCGCGGCACCGGCGGACGCTGCGCCTGTGGTGGCCGTGACGCCTGCGATCGGTTCGGGACCTGCGCTCCGTTCGGGGCCTGCGCTCGGTTCGGGACCTGCGATCGGTTCGGGGCCTGCGCTCCGTTCGGGGCCTGGGATCCCTGGGAGCGGCGCGGCGGCGGGGGCTCCTCGCGCAGGACGCGGGGCGGCTTCCAGCCGGGGCCGCCCAGCGCGTCGAACGGGATAGTGCCCACGTCGTCCCAGCGGACCATGTCACCGCGGAACACCGGGCCATCGACGCAGGAGCGCACGATCCGGGTGATGCCGTCCGACCCCACCACGGGCAGCACGCAGCTCATGCACACTCCGGTGCCGCAGCCCGCCGGCTCCTGCACGCAGGCCTGCACGGGCAGGTCGTACCGGCCGGCCAGCGCGGTCACGTCGCGCAGCACGGGCAGCGGCGCGGACGCGTAGATGACGTCGGTGCGGGCCTCGTGGATGACCTGGCTGAGCAGGTCGGTCACCACGCCGCGGGTGCCGAGCGAGCCGTCCTCGGTGGTGATCGTGGCGCTGCGGGCGATGCGGCGGGCGCGCAGCGCGCCGAATACGTGGTCCGCGCTCTCGGCGCCGAGCAGGAAATCGACCTGGCAGCCGCGCTCGCGCAGCCGGTCCGCGAGCGGGAACAGCCCCGTGCTGCCTGCTCCCGCGCCCACCAGCAGGCAGCTCGCCGATTCGTGCGGGACGGGGAACGGCCGCCCCAACGGCCCGACCGCGTCCAGCATGTCCCGGCTGCGGAGCTGGGCCAGCCACCGGGTGCCCGGCTCGCTGGCCGCGAACACGAACTCGACCGTACCGCCGTGATCGGTTCGTACGTCGTGGATGGCGAACGCCCGCCGCAGCAGCATCGGGCTGTCCGGGCCGCCGACGGCGACGGTGACGAACTGGCCGGGCCGGAACCGGACGGCGATGGGCGGGGCCACCATGGTCAGGGCGTGGTAGGCGTCGATCCGGCGCACGGTGAGCACCGGCCCGCGTACCTGAACCGGCGCCACGCCCTGCTCACCATCCCTCGACGTTCTTTTCATCCATCCCGGGCCTGCCGGTCAGGGACAGTCCGGGCTGCCGCCGCCCGGCCCTGTGCTATCCGGCCCTGTGCTATCCGGCCCTGTGCTATCCGGCACCGTACCGCGCATCAGCCGGCCCCGCGTATGCGCTCGGCATGCTCCTGCAGAGACCGCACGCCGACCTCGCCGCGGATGATGGCCTCGATGCCCTGCACCGCGGCCCCCAGCCCCGGCACGGTCGTCACGCACGGGACACCCCGGCGGACGGCGGCCGAGCGGATCTCGTACCCGTCGAGCCGGGGACCCGTGTGCCCGGGGCTGCCGAACGGGGTGTTGACGATGAGGTCAACCTCACCGTCCAGGATCCGGGTGACGACCGTCGGCTCGCCGTCGGGCGCCGGGCCGTCGCTGTGCTTACGGACGATCCTCGCCCGGACGCCGTTGCGGCGCAGCACCTCGGCCGTGCCCTCCGTCGCCCAGATCTCGAATCCGAGGTCGGCGAGCCGCTTGACCGGGAAGACCATCGATCGCTTGTCCCGGTTGGCGACCGACACGAACACCCGTCCTTTGACCGGCAGCGACCCGTAGACGGCGGCCTGCGATTTGGCGTACGCGGTGCCGAACATCTCGTCGATCCCCATAACCTCGCCGGTCGAGCGCATCTCCGGGCCGAGCACGGTATCCACGCCCTCGCCCTGGGTGTTCCGGAAGCGGCCGAACGGCAGCACCGCCTCCTTGACCGCCACCGGGGACTCCAGCGGCAGCGTGCCGCCGTCCCCGGTGGCCG
>JBEKCN010000140.1:0-9895 GCA_050014855.1 Streptosporangiaceae bacterium
CCGGTGGACGCGCTGGGCGCCGACACCAGGGCGCAGCTGGTCGACCTGCTCACCGAGGCGCTCGGCCCGGTCCGGACGAACGCGGTGGCCGCGCGGATCGACATCGCCGCGGAGGGCGAGTCCTGCCGGGCCGTCATCGAGGCCGGTCCTGGAGAGGCACCGGGCGCAGCCGGGCCGGATGGCACGGAGGCCACGGAGACTCTGCGGGGCGAGGATTTCGGCCGCGTCCGGGACCGGGGCGCCGCGGCGGGGATCCGCGTTGACGTCGAGGCCATCCCGGACGGGCTGCGGGTTGCCTGGCGGATTCCGCGCGGCTCGTCCGTGGCCACGCCACGGTCATAGGCCTGTTCAGCGGAGGTCCGGGGCACGGTCCAGGGCACGGTCCAGGTTGGTGGCCGCACTGATCAGCGCCAAATGGGTGAGCGCCTGCGGGAAGTTGCCCAGCGCCTCGCCCGACGCGCCGATCTGCTCGGCGTAGAGGCCAAGGTGGTTGGCGTAGGTGAGCATCTTCTCGAAGATCGTCCGGGCCTCCTTGAGCCGTCCGGCCCGGGTGAGCGCCGCCCGGCGTTACGGCCGTGTTTCATCCGTAACGCAGTCCTGCACCAGGTCAGGGGGCAAGCGGCGTTAGCGGCGCTAACGGCGTTAGCGCAGGCGGCAGCCGGCCGGCTAGCGCCAGGTGTGGACGGGCTCGTTGGTGTGCATGCACTCGATGTAGCGCTGGGTCATCAGCCGGAGCGCTTCGGCGCGGTCGGTGGCGCCGTGGTCGCTGAGCGCCCGCACGGTCGCGGTCTGCCAGGCGGCGCCGGTCTGGCCGGTCAGGCAGCGCTGCTCGATGATGTCCAGCAGCCGGTCGGCGTGCTCGGTCGCTACTCCCCAGCGGGCCAGGCCCTCGCGGGCCAGCGGCAGGAGCCGGCGCAGCACGAGCTCGGCGGCGGGCGCCTCGCCCAGGCCGGGCCAGTAGAGCCGGGCGTCCATGCCGTGCCGGGCCGCTTCGTGCAGGTTCTCCGCAGCCGTGGCGAACGAGAGCTGCGTCCAGATCGGGCGCTGCGCCTCGGCCAGGGACCGCAGCAGCCCGTAGTAGAACGCCGCGTTCGCGATCACGTCGGCGACGGTCGGGCCGGCGGGCAGCACCCGGTTTTCCACCCGCAGGTGCGGCACGCCGTCCGACACCGCGTACACCGGGCGGTTCCAGCGGTAAACGGTCCCGTTGTGCAGGCTCATCTCGGCCAGCTGGGGACAGCCGCCGCGGTCCAGGGTGACCACGGGGTCCTCTTCCTCGCACACGGGCAGCAGCGCCGGGAAGTACCGGATGTTCTCCTCGAACAGGTCGAACACCGAGGTGATCCACCGCTCGCCGAACCACACCCGGGGCCGGACCCCCTGATGCTTCAGCTCGTCGGGCCGGGTGTCGGTGGCCTGCTCGAACAGGGTGATCCGGGTTTCGTCCCACAGCCTACGGCCGAACAGGTACGGGGAGTTCGCGGCCACCGCGACCTGGACGCCCGCGATGGCCTGGGCCGCGTTCCAGTAGTTAGCGAATTCTTCCGGGCAGACCTGGACGTGCAGCTGGACGCTGGTGCAGGCCGCTTCGGGGGTGATGCTGCCGGCGTGCGTGAGCAGCCGTTCCGGCCCGTCGATCGCGATCCGCATGTCCTCACCGCGCGCCGCGAAGATCTGCTCGTTCAGTACCCGGTACCGCGCGTTGGCCGAGATCGTGTCCTCGTGCATGTGCTCTTCGCGCAGCGTGGGCAGGATGCCGACCGTTACGAGCCGGCTGCCCGTGCCGCCGGCCTTCTCGTCGGCACGGTTGAGGCTGTCCCGGATCTCTTTTTCCAGGTCCGCTACCGCGTCGCCGGCGAGCTGGCGGGGCGGGACGTTGATCTCCAAGTTGAACTGGCCCAGCTCGGTCGCCCAGGCTGGGTCGGCGATGGCGTCGAGCACGTCCGCGTTGCGCATGGACGGCTCCCCCCGCTCGTCCACCAGGTTCAGCTCGATCTCCACGCCGACCTGGGCGGGATCGTCCGCGAACCGGTGCTCACGCAGCATGCGGGCGAACACGTCGAGCGAGCGCCGCACCTTGTCGCGGTACTTGCGGCGGTCCTCGCCGCTGATCTTTATCGCCTCAATGTCGCGGCCCATGAGGCCTCCGCTCACCTAGCTGGGGAGACCAGAGAGTGCTCCGCACGTCCTTGCTCCAGCCTCGCACGCCGTAGCCACCGAGGCTAGCCTGCCGCGGGCCGGGATAGCGCCAGCGCGTCGCGGACCGCCCCGGCCAGCTGTGCCGGGTACTCCAGCGGGGCGAAGTGGCCCACGCCGTCGACGAACCGGACGGTGATGTCGCTGTAGAACTCCGCCACCCGGTCCGCCCAGGCCTGCGGGAACAGCGGGTCGTGCTGGGGCCACAGTACGGTCACCGGGATGGCTATCCGGTCCGCCGGGGCCGGCGGCTCCTCCGTCAGCGACCGGGCCACCGAGCCCGCCCCGGCCCGGTACCAGCCGATCGAGGCGGTGAACGCGCCGGGCATCCCATACCCGGCGACCAGGTGGTCGAGGTCTGCGTCGGCAAGCGTGAAGCTGGGCCCGGACCAGTGCGACCAGAAGTGCGCCAGATAGCCGCGCACCGCGGCTGGCGCACCGTCGATCAGCTCCCCGGCCAGCGGCAGCTGGTGGAAGGACTGGTACCAGAACTCGCGCTGGCCGGTCGGCTCCAGCACCCGCCGGCCGATACCCGGCAGCGGCGGGGCGACGACCAGAGCCCGTCTTGAACGACGCTGGTCTTGGATAGCACTGGTAGTTGCAGCCTCGTCACGCTACATTTCCGAATCGTGCCGCGCCAGCGGCGGCGGCCCCGCCCGCGTAGAGAGGGCGGGGCCCTCCCACTGCCCCGCGGTAGTGGGAGTTAGGGGACGACCCCCTCCGCCGGCCCCTCGCCGGGGGCGGCGCAGAGCGCGGGCCCCCCTTCCTCCCCTCAGGAAGGAGGGCCCTGGCTCCGCACCGCCGGTCGAGACTAAGGCCCTGGGTGCCGGACCACCGGAATCTCCGGATCGCACCGCCGGAACAAGCTCCCGCGGTTCGATCCACCCCGGCCGGCCCCGCGCCAGCCCAGGTCCCCCCCTGCCGTGCGGCAAGTTCCCGGCCGGCCGGCGCCCAGCGCCTCACCTCAACAGCAGTCAGCTAACCCCGCAATTGCGCGGGGGCCAATCCCCGAATCCGGGGATGAGCCCGGCGCCGGGGGCCGTCCTACACTCCATACGGCAGGTGTGCCTACGGCCCGCCCGCAGAGCCCGCCCGCCGGGATACCGCAGACAGAGGACACCGATGACGCTCCAGCCCACTACCTCACTGACGGCGCACGTCAGCACGCCGTCTGGGCTGGTCATCAAGATCAGCGAGGGCAGCCGGCTGGTGTTCGGCCGGGGCGCGGACGCCGACCTGACCATTTCCGCGGGGCGGGGGCTGTCCCGGCGGGCCGGGGTGATCAGCGTGCTGCCCGACGGCGCGTGGATCGCCAACATCAGCCGGACCCACGCCCTGTACACCGAGGGCGACGGCTACCGGATCCGGCTGCCGCGGATGGAGGAAGAGGGCGAGCCGTCCACCGGCTGGTTCATCCACAGCGGGACGACCCTGGTCGGCTCGCGCGCGATGCTGGACGAGGGCCAGCCGCTCGCCGTGACGGTCAGCGGGATCGGCCGCAGCTGGGACGCACTGGGCGCCGACGACGGCCGGATCCGGGCCGACGTCGATTCCACCGTGCTGCCGTTGTACCTGGACCCGATGACCAAGATCTTCCTCGTCGCCCTGATGTGGTGCCGTCCATGGCTGATCGACCCCGCCGCGACCACGCCGCTGCCCCGGACGCCGGAGATCGCGCGCGCCGCTCTCGAGGCCACCGGCGCGTACCACGAACTGGAGCGGTTCGACCGTGACCCGGACTTCCGCGACCGGCTGTCGGCCCGGGTGGCCGAGCACATCAAGGTGCTGCGGCGCAAGATCACCGAGCGCGGGCTGATCGGGCCGGACAAGCGGCTGTCCGATGAGGTGGTGGTGCGCATCCTCATCGAGCACGGCATCATCACCCGGGGTGACCTGGGCCGGCTGAACGATCCGGCCTGGTGCTCGCGGCAGGAGGACCTATGGTGGACGCAGCTGCCTTAGAGCGTGCGACTGCCGGAGGCGCCGGGCGGCGCGCTCGGTGCGCCGAGGCCCTGCGGCGGCGGCCCGGTCGGCGGCGGCCCGGTCGGCGGCGGCCGGGACGGCGCGGGCTGGACGTTGAACTCGGTGCTGGCGTGCTGCCTGGACGTGCGGTCCGTGGCCACGACGTGGTAGGTGCCGTCCGGGATCTCGTGGGGGAAGAACACGTGGCCCTGGTCGATCGTGTAGTTGAAGGTACCCTTCGGGTCGGTCACCGGCTCGTCCTTCAGCGGCGTCGATCCGGCCCCGCTGATCGAGAGCACGACCCGGGTGCCCGGGGAGAATCCGCTGCCGTGCACCTGGAAGCCGGTGTTGCCGTCCCCGTACCCCTGGCCGAGGGTCAGCTTGGGGGTCGTGCTCGTGCCACCGGTCGGCGTCTGCGGAGGGTCCGCGCCCGGCGGCGGGAAGAGCAGCCCGGGGTTGGCCGTGGAGGTGGACCTCGCGGCCAGCCCGGGGTCGACCTTGGGGCCGACGTACGCGCCGCCGAGGGCCAGCACCGCGGCCCCGAGGATCACCCCGGACGCGATCACGGCGATGCGGGCCTGCGGCCGCTGCGGCATGTGCGGGACGTGCGGTGGCCGGTTACGGGCGTCGCCGGTGGGCGGGGTGCGCCGGTGCCGCTGCCGCTGGCCGGCCGCCGCCAGCTGGGCGGCGCTCAGACCGGTGTGCGACGCCGAGGTGGGAGCCGAGGTGGGGTCTTCGCCGGCCGCGCCGGGATCGCTGCCCGCCGGCCCGGCGGGCTGCGGGCTGCGCTGGTACTCGGCGATCAGCGCCATGGCCGAGCCCGGCAGGTAGGTGTGCGCGTCGGCCGGGTCGGCGGAGGCCTCCACGAACGGGCCGAGCCCGTTGAGCAGGGCGGCGGAAGTCGGCCGGTGCCGCGGGCTGCGCTCCAGGCAGGCCGTGATCAGGCTGGCCAGCTCGGCGGGCAGGCCGGACATGTCGGGCTGCTCGGTGGCCAGTTTGACCAGCACGTCCATAACCGTGTCGCCCTGGTAGGGCCCGTGCCCGGTCGCGGCGAACAGCAAGGTGGCGCCGAGCGAGTAGACGTCACTGGCCGGCGAGGCGTGCTGGGAGTCGCGGGCCTGCTCGGGGGCCATGTAGGCGGGTGTGCCGACGGCGCCGCGGGTGGCGGTCAGCTGCACGCGCTCGGCGGCGCGGGCCAGCCCGAAGTCGATGACCCGCGGGCCATCCGGCGCCACCAGCACATTGGATGGCTTGAGGTCGCGGTGTACCAGGCCGGCCAGATGAATGGACTCCAGCGCCTCCGCGCAGCCGGCCGCGAGCCAGAGCACGCTCGGCACTGGCAGCGGGCCGCAGACCCGGACCAGCTGGCTCAGCGTCGGGGCGGGCACGTAGGCCGTCGCCAGCCAGGGCATCTCGGCCTCGGGGTCGGCCGCGACCACAGCCGCGGTGAACACCCCGCTGACCCGGCGCGCGGCGGCGACCTCCCGGGCGAAGCGGGCCCGGAACCCGGGTTCCTCAGCCAGCTCGATCTTGATCGTCTTGACCGCGACCAGGCGGCCTGCGGTGGACCGGCCCAGGTACACCTGGCCCATTGCCCCGGCCCCCAGACGGCCGAGTAGCGTGTACGGCCCGATCTGATCGGGATCCCATCGGCGCAGCGGCTCCAGCGTGGGCTGCGACACTATCATTGGCCTCCCCTGGGCCCCGGCGACTAGCACTATGATGCCGAATTTAGCCAACTTCGTGTCTGATTCCGAGATTGCGAATTGCGCTTCCCCGTGCCGGCAGAAGGGTTACGGACCGCACGGGGGGCACACGGCAGTGCCACTTGCAGGCAATGCCCGGGCCCCCGCGGCCGCCTCATCGCAGGCGACCGCGGCTCTGCGGGATTCTGACCAGCAGAAATACAAGAAATGCCATTTCCGGGACGGCACCATTCCGGTCGGCCGCGCCGTTTTGACCGGCATCACCAAGCGGTTCGGCGGGCGCAGAAAAACTTCATAACTTCGCGGCGGCATGAAGGGACGGCGGCGCCTTTCTCGCGTTTATCCCTGCTCCGGGGACTCCGGGGACTCCGGGGACTCCGGGCCGCAGTCAGCCCCGGGGTCCCCGGAGTCTCGGCAAGCCGGCGAACAGATCGTCCTCGGGCACCGGGGCCCCGGTAACGTCACGGGCCCGGATGAAGTTCTCGTAGCCAAACGTCACCTCGGCGATCTCCGGCGGGATCTTGCTGAACCACGACTCCTGGATCTGGCTGGCGTGCGCGAACAGCGCCTCCCGCTTGCGGCTGAGCACCGGCCGGATGTCGACGGTCGTGGTGATGCGCGCCTCGGTTTCGGCCTGCTGCTGCCGCTGCTCCGGCGTCAGCGTCATATCGGGCACGTCGGCGCCGAGCTCCCGCAGCGCGGCCCGCACCTTCTGCCAGTCGCTACCGCGGATGGCGGACAGGTAAAGCTTGGCCGGGATCCCGGTCGCGGCCACCGCGGCCTGCGCGGTCCGGCTCGCGTACACGTGGTCGGGGTGCTGGTAGAGGCCCTTGTCGTCGTAGGTGATGACGACCTGGGGGCGGTACTGCTCGATGAGGGCACTGATCCGCCCGGCCACCTCAGTGAAGGGAGCGTTGCAGAAGGCGTCGGGACGGTTCTTATAATCCCAATCCGGCATCCCGGAGTCGTGGTAGCCGAGCAGTTCCAGGTGGGTGACGCCCAGGATTTTCGCCGACTGCCGCAGCTCGCTCAGCCTCAGCTGGGCGACGGCCTGCTCGTCGTGCCCGTCCTCACCCGGCTTGACGCCGCCCGGAGCGTCGCCGAACTCGCCGTTCGTGCACGTGACGACGACGGTGCGGATGCCCTCAGCCGAATAGGTCGCCAGTACCCCGCCGGTGCTGGACGCCTCATCGTCAGGATGCGCGTGCACGGCCATCAGGGTGAGCGTGTCTGCCATGAACCCCAGACTGCCCGAAAAACTGTTGAACGTGAAACCGGCGCGCTTGCCCAGCCGGCCGGTCAGGCGGAACCGGCGCGCTTGCGGAGCCGGTCAAGAGCCCGGCGCGCGTCCCGCAGCCCGGCGACGGCTGCCCGGGAGCGCCGCTTCGCCTCCGCCAGCCGGTTCTGGGCGTCCTGCAGCTGCCGCTCCATGCGCAGGACGGCATCGGCTCGTTCCGCTTCGGCGGCGCGGGCCGCGCTGACGCCCTGGTCCGCCGCGCGCACCGCCTTCTCCGCGGCGGCGATGGCGTGACGCTGCCGTTCCTGCTCGGCTCGTTCCTGTTCCGCTCGCTCGCGCTCGGCGCGTTCGGCTCGTTCCCGTTCGGCCCGCTGACGCTTGGCCCGTTCCTGCTTCCCGGCGCCCTGTCCGGGGCGCCGCCGCCCGGCGGCGGAGCGCTCGGGCCGGACGGCGCTGGGCGGCGCGTCCCCGGTCCCGGCGGGGTCCGGTAGCTCGTCCCCGGCCGGGACGCCGAAGCCGAAGCCGGACCGCTGCACCGGCCGGACCAGCGATCCCTCCCGCAGCTCGGCCGCGACGTGGGGATCGGCGACCGCGGCGCTCAGGGTGGCGGCCACCTCTTCCTGGAACGCGGCCGGGGCGTCACGGGCCCCGGCGGCGGCCAGCGCCTGGCGGGTCAGCGCGGCGATCAGCTCCCGGCGGTCCTGGGACAGCTGCCGCAGCTTATGGCCATCCAGTGCGCCCTCCGCGGCGCGGAGACCGGCGCCGAGGGCGGACAGCCGGGCCGGCACGTCAGGGTCCTCGCGCATCAGGCGGTTCACGGCCCACGCCGAGCGGGTCGGCTTGCGCAGGCCCGTGATCGCCTTCGCGGCCGCCGCGTCGCCGGAGGCACGCGCGTGCGCGGCGAGATCACCGCGGCGCTGGATGAACCCGGCGGGGTCGCCGGAATACAGCTCCGCGGCCGCCTCGCGCACCAAATCGTCATCGGCGTCCCCGGCAGCCATTCCCTTGTCGTTCCCGGAATGCGGCCCCGCAAGAGTCTTCGCCGCGGTGGGCGTGTACCTGTTCTTCCACTTGGCCCAGGTGGCCACCGGCGGTCCCGCGATGCCGCTGGGACGGCCGCTGCTGAGGAGCTGACCCGCTGGCCCACTGGGCGCGGGCCAACGGATGAAGTGGGGACGCGGGCCCGGGGCGCTCGCGCCCCCTGGCATGATCGGGCTTATGACCGTCGTGAAGATCAACGCGATCACCGTCCCAGCGGACAGCGGGGACGAGCTGGCCCGCCGCTTCGCCGCCCGGGCGGGCGCCGTGGACAACCAGCAGGGCTTCGAGGGCTTCGAGCTGCTCAAGCCGACCGACGACCGCACCACCTGGCTGGTGGTGACGCGGTGGCGGGACGAGGCCTCGTTCCAGGCCTGGCTGAATTCGCCGGCGTTCGGCCACGGGCACCGGTCGGCCTCAGAACGGTCCGGCGGCGAGGCGCCGCCCCCGGTCGGCACCAACAGCGAGCTGTGGTCCTACGAGATCGCGGGCGGCTCCGGGAACTGAGGCCCCGCCGCAGCGGCGGACGAGCGCGCCGTGCCCCACTGCGCCGTGCCCCACTGCGCCTCGTCATCGGGCCTCGTCACTGCACCAACCCGCTGGGCCACCCCCGCTGGGCTACCCCGCTGGGCCGCGAACCAGCGCATCTCAGCGGCTTCCGGGCCACATGGGCCAGACGGGTGCGCCCGCCTGGGAACATGTGATGTATTCAACTAACCGCTACGCGCGAGGGGCTGGCCAAGCCTCCGTCGATTGCGTACAGCTGGTCTTCGCGCGAAGGGGTGATGGACGTGGAACCAGGACGACGGCCCGAGTGGCGGCCGCTGAAGCGGCACGAAAGCCATGAGGTAGAGGAAATGGTGGAGCGGGCCGCCGGGCTGGCCAAGGACTCCCACGCCCGGACCCGTCATGCCGCTGTCCTGGTTAAAGACGGCAGCATGGTGGCCTGGGGCACCAACGGCGTGCCGTTCCCCGGCGAGGACCACTGTTACTGCAAATACGCGGAGTACGGCGTGCACGACAATTGCCGGACCCACGCGGAGCAGCGGGCCATCGGCCTCGCCCGGGACGGTGACGGCTGGAAGATGCTGCAAGGCGCGAATCTGATCTACGTCCGCTTGGAGGCCGACGATTCGGTCCGGCTTCAGGACCCGCACTTCTGCGCTCGCTGCAGCCGTCTCGCGTTGTCGCTGGGCGTGGCGGAATGGATTTTCGCGCTGTCCGACGGCCTGGTCGGGTACTCCGCAGCCGACTACGACACCATCGCCCAGCTTCGCTGGTAACACCGGCACACGGCACGATCAGCGCCGGCACCGGGCCGGGTGTCAGTAACGCTCGGCCAGGCCCGCGCGGCGGGCCGGCGGCTCGTACGGGTCGGGCCAGAAATCGGTGATCCGCGCGATCAGGCCGGCCGCGCAGCAGCTCGCGCGTCTGCCGCGCCTCGTAACGAACGTCCTCGGCGAGCAGCGCGCCCAGCGACGCCCAGTCCCTGGCCCGCCACGGCAGCCCAGTACGCGGTCAGGATCTGGGGCCGTCCACGGCGCTCATGGCGGCCGCGTTAGCGGGCCGAGCCGACACTCTGCTTTGCTGGACAGGGAGGAGGTTTCTGGTGACAACAGCATTCGTGCTCGGCGGCGGGGGCGTGCTCGGCGCCCACGAGGTGGGCATGCTGCAGGCCCTGGCCGAGGCCGGAATCCGGCCTGACATCGTGGTCGGCACGTCGGTGGGCGCCATCAACGGCGCGTTCGTGGCCGCG
>JBEKCN010000141.1:0-7246 GCA_050014855.1 Streptosporangiaceae bacterium
AGGCCCGTCAGGAGGCCGTGCGGGATCAGGCCGGGCTGCGGGCCGGGCTGGAAGCGCAGATCACGGCGGGCGAGGAGGCCCGGGCCGGGCTTCAGGCCCGCGCCGAGCAGGCCGAGGCGCGGGAGGCGGCCGAGTCGGCTCCGGCGGAGCTGGACCGGGTGCGCCGGGCCGCGGAGGAGCAGGTGGCGCAGGCCCGCCAGGAGGCCGTGCGGGATCAGGCCGGGCTGCGGGCCGGGCTCGAGGCGCAGATCACGGCGGCCGAGGAGGCCCGGGCCGGGCTTCAGGCCCGCGCTGAGCAGGCCGAGGCTGATACGTGGCAGGCGCGCTTGGCCGCGCGGCAGGCCGAGGCGCGGCTGGCCGAGGCGCGGGAGGCGAAGACCGCCGCCGAGCAGCAGGCGCGGGCCGCGCAGGAGCAGCTGGCTGCGGCGCGGCAGCAGCGGGACGAGGCGGTGACCGGCGCGCAGTCCCCGGCGGCCGAGGCCGAGTCGGCCCGCGCGGAGGACGCCGAGGCTGAGCAGCAGCGTCCCAGCGCCGACCGTGACGGGGCGGCCGGGCAGCCCGCCCGGCGACAACCCAAGAGCACAACACGCCGCAGCCGACACCCTCGGCGGAAGTGAGCGGCGTCGCGGGCTGCACTCGATCGCGCGTGGTGAGGCCTGGAGCGGCCAGTTATGGTATCGCCAGTGATACCATAACTGGTATGGCGATGACATTGCGGCTGGCCGACGACGAGACCGAGGCCCTGCGTCGGCGCGCTGACCTGGAGCACCGGTCCATGCAGGAAGTAGCCCGCCAGGCCATCCGCGAGTACGTGGAAAACCATAGCCGCGCCGAGCTACTGGATCAGGTCCTCGATCAGGAACTGCCCCGCTACGCCGAGGCGCTCGACCGGCTCGGCCAGTGATCTTCCTGACCCTGCCCGAACTCCTGCACGTCGCCAGGCGCACCCTCGGACCCGAATACGCGGTACGCGATTATGGCCTTCTCGAAGCCGCCCTGGCCCGCCCCCGGGCCACCGTCTTCGGCAAGGATGCCTACCCCGACCTCGACGCCAAGGCAGCCGCGCTCCTGCACTCACTGGCGCGCAACCACGCGCTGATTGACGGCAACAAGCGGCTCGCGCTCGCCGCGCTCATCGCGTTCTACGGCCTCAACGGGCGCCGCCTGACGCTGACCAACGACGAGGCCTACAGCCTAATAATGAACGTCGCCGCCGGACACCTCGACGCCGTTGACGACATGACCGCAATCCTCCAGCACGCCACACAACCCCGCGATTAGGAAAGCATCTCCGGCCACCCTCATGCCGACGCCCGGACCTGCGGATGTATCAGCGCGGCGGCGTTCTCGTCGGGCCACGCCCCCCGCCGCTTGATGATGTCTCCGACGCCCTCGTCCCACATTCGCTGCCGGCCCCGCCGTCGCGCTCGGCGCGTCTCCTCATCAGGTACCAGGCACGGCGGGTGCGCACGATAGCCACCTCGATCACCCTGGCCCGGTCGGTGCCTGACATCCCGAAGCGGCAGACTTCGCGGCCGCAGCAGGCAGCCGCGTTCACTGCGCCCGGCGGGCGAGCAGCGCGAAGGAGTTTGGCAGCTGCCCGCTCCACGCCGAGGCGTTGACACGTGTCCATTCAGGGGTGCCCGCGAGCTGCGGCTTCAGGCTGCGCCGGTACCGCGGGTAGCGGTAGCCACGGCTTGCCGGCGAGGGCGGCGGTGATGGCCTCAAGGACGGTCGGGCCGTGCGCGGCGGCGGAGTCGAGGTAGCTGCGGATGCGGCACCACCGGGTGAGGGTGCGCTGGTTGTGCCAGTATCCGGAGACGGTTGGTGGCGCTTGGCGGCCCTGGCGCCGCGCTCGGAGGTGTTGTTGGTCCACTCGACGGCGGGCTCGCGGGTGAATAGCCAGACCTGGCCGGCGTAGTTGCGCAGCCAGCAGCCAAGGACGTAGCCGGGGTGGTTGCCCTCGTGCCAGTCCCGGTGCCGGTTGTGGGTGATCCCGAAGGTGACGGCCTCGTCGTAGCGCTCGCGCAGCTTAGCCAGCAGTTCCGTGTCCACGGGCTGGCCCCTGGCCTGGGCGTGTTCGGTCAGGCGGTGGGCTTCGCGCAGGATCTCGATGACGTCGGCCGCCCAGGACTGCAGGCTGCCGGGGCCGAGCTTCGCCACGGCACGGCACCGGCGGATCACGTGAGCTGCACACTGCTGGATGCCCGCGAGCCGGGGAAGCATCTGCTGGTAGGCGGTGTATCCGGCGGTGATCAAGAAGCCGGTGAAGAACCCCAGGATCGCGGTGATGGCCTCGGCGCGCCGCGACCCCAGCGCCCGCAGCCAGGTCAGCTTCCCGGCCGGGGTGCGGACAACCAGCACGTGCGGGGAGCCGGTTTCCGGCTCCCCGGTCAGCGGGTCGGTGCGGGGAGCGAGCACGTCGACCGGGGTCTCGTCCGCGCCCAGCGCCGGCTCGGCTGCCAGCGCGGCCTGCATCGCGTCGTCGAACCCGGCGTCCTCCAGCCGGGCATCCAGCCGGGTGCTCGCGTTATCGACGAACCCGGGCGAGACCGGGATGCCCAGCAGCATCCGGATCAGGTGGGCGGCCCGCTCGGCGGGCACGTTCCCGTACACCGCCAGCAGCACCGCGGCCGTGTTGACCCCGGGCCCGTAGCAGACGGTGCCCGCATGCGCGCCCGGCGGGGCCGCGGCGGTGGTCACCTGCCCGCAGCACGAGCACTCCAGCATCGGCAGCAGCCACTCAGTCACCCGCCGGCTGATCTGCACGTCCCAGACCTGCGCCCACGACGAGCCCGCGCTGGCTGCCCCGTCCAGGGCAGTCCCGCACCGCGAGCACTGCGCCGGCGGATCCGCGCTCTTACGCTCGCCGGGGTCCGGGTCCCGGGACAGGCCCGTGCCCGGATGCCCGGGCTGCCCTCCCCGCCTGCGGTCCTTGCGCCGCTCCCGCTCCGAGTCCTGCCGGTTCCTGCGCTCAGCCTTACGGCGCTCCTTCGCCCCGATGGGCTCCTTCGAGCTCGGCGTGCCGGAATTGCTGCTGTCCATGCCCAGCCGACGTTCCAGCTCCGCCACCCGCAGCTCCGGCCGCCGTTCCCGGTCCAGCGCCGCAGCCAGCTCCGCCCGCAGCATCCCGTTCTCGGCGTCCCTGGCCTCGACCACGGCCCGCAGCCGGGCCAGCAGCTCACGCTGCTCGCCGACCGGACCGGACGGATCGGGCTCATCGGACATAAGCCCCCAAGCTTGTTTCAACCTGATCCGCAGGTTCAAGCATCCGGCCGGCGTGCCGTGCACACCGCCCCGGCACTGGAAGCCGGCAAAGCCGTTCCCGAATGTGACCGGGCGGCCTGCGCCACGCCAGCCTGCCGCTGGCGATGAATTTCTCCCCGGCTCGGCGTCTACCCAGTGAAGCGAATCGCGCGAACCCAGTGAAGCGAATCGCGCGAACCAGTGCAGGAGAACGCTGATGCCCCAGACCGAACCAACCGCAGAGCTGAACGAAAGCTTCAGCGAGCCGGATGCAGTGGCCCCGCCGTGGGCTGAGGTAGCCAGGGTGCTGTCGAAGTCCGAGATGTTCTGGCTGTCGACCGTGCGCCGCGACGGGCGGCCGCACGTCACGCCGCTTCCCGCGGTCTGGCTCGACGGGACGCTCTACTTCTGCGCCGGTTCCTATGAACAGAAAGCAAGGAACCTGCAGTCCAACTCCCACTGCATCCTCACCACTGGCACCAACCAGCTCCGATCAGGGCTCGACGTCATAGTCGAAGGAACCGCCGCCCGCATGAACGACGCGGCCCAGCTGCACCGGCTGGCGACGCTCTGGAAGTCCAAGCTCGACTGGGACTTCCAGGTCACTAACGGCGGATTCCGTGATCCCGCTGGCCGGAACGGGCTCGTCTTCGGCGTCACACCGGCGAAGGTCCTCGTCTTCGGCAAGAGCCCCTACAGTCAGACCCGGTACCGCTTCACCTCCTGACAGAGCCTCCTAACCGCTCAGCCGCGAACCCGCTTCCTCGGAGGAAGTCATTCCGAACGACTCTGCCCACACACCGGCATCGGACCCGTGAATGGACACGTAGACACCGCCCGCACGCCAGAATGGTTCCGGATACTCGCCGAGGTGCAGAATCTCCAGGCCGGCCCCTGCCACAGCGGTGATGATTTCGCCGAGGGTCCACTGCCATTCCACCGCCCCGCGACCCGGGAACGTATCATTGATATGGCTGCGGCCGAAGTAACTGCGGTCCTCCCGGATGCGCGGCCGGTCCTCGTCCCACGTCCACAAGACCGCCGCCGGATGCGCCTCGTACACGAACAGGTGCCCCGACGGCCGCAGCAGCCGCGCAACCTCGCGAGCCCACCCAGCCAGATCGGCCATCCAGACCAGGGCTCCCTTCCCCGTATAGACCAGATCGGCGCTCGCACTGGCCAGCGGTACTGCGGGAACGGCGGCGGCGACGTACCGGCAGGCGACGCCGAGCTCGTCCGCGCGGCGCTGCGCCGCGCGGACGGCCACCTGGCTGTAGTCGATCCCGACCACCGATTTCGCTCCGGCCTGGCCGAGGGCGACATCATCCAGGCCATGGCCGCTCTGCAGGTGCACCACCACAGGCGAGAACCGCAATACCCCCCGCAACAGGTCACGTTCGGTCTCGACGAGCGAGGAGCCGGTTATCGCCTACGCCAGGAGATCATTGTCCTCACGAACGTACTTCTGGGATGCCGCCTCCCAGGCCATCCTGTTCGCCTGCGTCGTGGGATCCACAGCAGCAGGCTGCTGCCGGTGGCCCCGCGCGTCAAGCGCTTAAGTCCGTCCTGGCCACCCCAGCACAAACACACCCGCGCCGTTCGCGGCACGCACTCACCTGCCGACAGCAAAATATCCTGGGACCAATACAGCAGTCGCAGTTTGTCTTCCCAGGTCACAAAGATATGTGCGAGTGAAGCCATGCTCCGCCGAGGTTGTGATAATGACACACGTTGTCCGGGTGGCTCCTCGAAGGAGCCGACATGGACGAGGACAACGACGGCAGGTTCCCCGACGACAGCCTGGCAGAGGTCCGTTACCCGCGCACCCGGCAGGAAGAGCTCGATGACCGAGCCGAATGGCCGTGGCTGCCAGGGTCAATTCTAGGTCAGTGCGGGCCGGGTGAGTGGCATGTGTGCGTGGAGGTCCGCGAGCTGGCCATGCTGGGCGACGGTAGCCCGGCGCCGGCCGGGACGGTGGATGAAGACCTGTTCTACCCGTGCTGTTTCCGGGACGGCAGCGAGATTCGGCGTGCCACCGACGGGGAGGAGCGGTGATCCCGGCGGCGGTGGCGGACAGCTGGTTCTTCTGGCTGGCGATCATCGGCGGGCTGGCCGGGATCTACATCCTGCCCACCGTGATCGCCATCGCCCACCAGGTGGAAGGGCTCGAGTTCGTCATCTCCTGAACGTGTTCCCGGTCGGGTGGCTCGCGGCGCTGATCCTCGCGTGCATGATGCCGCGAAAGCAAATCCGGTAGCGCCCTGCGCCTGCGCCAGGACCCAGGCGCCGCCGCCCGTTGCTGGCCGGGCGGGGCGTCAGCGTGTGCGGGGCTGGGTGCGGTGCCTGGTTCCGGGGAATCAGCGTGAGCTTTTCGCGCTGATTGCTGGACAGCAGAGCGCCTCATCAAGCATGTGGCTGTCCCGCCGGGCACCTTGCGGCGTCTCTGGTCGCTAGCATTACAGGCGTGGAGATGCGAGCGTTTGAGACGGCTGACCAGGCCGCTGGCAGCGCTCTTGCCATGCTGCAGGATGATGAGCGGCTGAGCAGGCTCTGGCGCTACGTCTTTGTCCAGCTGCTGGACGACTACACAAGCGTCCTGCACCACCACGGTGTCTCCGCCGCGGCGCAGATGTGGTCCGCCGCTCCCAGGAGCACCGGAGACAGCCGGGTCGATGCCGCGTTCGCCGCGATGGCCGAGTACCTGGCCCGCAGGGACGGATGGATGGTTCCGTCATGGGCCAGACTGCCTGAACGTGAGGCATGGCCCTGGTGGTTCGTCACCGACTTGCGGGGCTTGCACCCGCGTGCGCTGGTCGAGTCGCCGTCTTCGTTCCGTCGTCGTGGTGTCTTCATCACTAGCGGGGCACTCGATCGCGCATGAGCGTCGGGCTTGGGCGAGAGGACATCCGCGCGCTCCTGGACGACCTCTCCGCAGAACTAGCAGCACGCGGGGCCAGAGCTGAGCTCTTTCTCGTCGGAGGCGCCGCTCTGGCCGTCGCCTATGACGCCACCAGGGCGACCCGCGATCTCGATGCCGTGTTCATCCCCGCCGACGTTGTGCGGCAGGCCGCGACCGCGGTAGCTGAACACAGGGGGCTGACGGAGGACTGGCTGAACGACGCGGTGAAGGGGTTCCTCCCCGGTCCCGACCCGGACGCGCAGCGCTTCTATTCCAGTGACTCGCTGATCGTGGACGTCGCCTCGCCCAGGTACCTGCTCGCGATGAAACTGTTCGCAGCCCGTGCCGAGATCGACGCCGACGACATCATCCTGCTCTACCATCAGCTCGGTTTCACCACGGTCGACGAGGGCCTGGACCTGGTCGAGCAGGCCTACCCGGGCCGCCCGATTCCTGCGAAGGTGAAATTCCTCCTCACCGAGATCGTGGACTCGATGCGGCACTGAAATCCACCATAGATGGGCGCTGTAGGTCTCCTGCGCGCAGGAACTACGCGCTCAAATGCAGGACCCCCACCACAGCACCACACAAGCCCCCGGCTGGAGGGTCGACCAGCCCGAACCAGGCACCTTCCGCGGGGCATTCCTTTGCGCCCCTGGAGCGCCCGGGGGCGCTGCGGGTGCGCTAAGGCCGCCTTTCATTGGCTGCCAGGCGTACTGATCATGGCACTGGGCGCAGGTGCTGGCTGAGGCGGTTGCCGCTTGTTGTGAAGACGCCGCCGCATGTGTCGCGGACCGAGCAGGAGCGGCAGATATCCAGGTAGTCGTTCTTCCAGTCGCTGATCGAGCGGACCGCGTACGGCCAGAGGCGCTGGTCGAGGACGCAGAGCTGGTGGTTGTAGATCCGTGCCGGGATCCCGGCCGTCACGAGTATGCCGACCGCCTCGGCAAGCTCGCGCTGGTAATCGGCAGGGTCGGCCCAGACCAGCGCCGAATTTGGCCGGGCGAGGCCGGTCATCTCCAGGCCCATCAGCGCGACCTGGGCGACGAAGGGCAAATTCCGCGCGATGAACGTCGCCAGGCCTGCGAGTACGGGAACCGT
>JBEKCN010000142.1:0-7218 GCA_050014855.1 Streptosporangiaceae bacterium
GTGGCCGGGTCCAGGAAGCCGGAGGAGGCCAGCTCCAGCGCGACCGAGCTGCGCCGGACCAGGGTCACGTCCAGGGCCGCGCGGGCCGCCTGCAGCCGGGTGTGCATCCGGTCCAGCCGGCCGGCCCGCCAGGACACGTACACGCCGAGGAACAGGACCGCCACGACGGCGATGACGATATCGATGATCACGTCGGTGTCCGCCCTTACCGCGCCACAGCCACGGCAGTGGTGCCGAGCACGACGGTCTCGTACACGCTGAGCACGTCCCGTGCCACGACCGCCCAGTCGTACACGCTGACCGCTTGCATGGCCGCGGCGGACAGCACGGCCCCCCGGTCCGGGTCGTCCAGCAGCAGGCGGGCGGCCCGGGCCAGGTCGTCCGGGTCACCGGCGGCGAACAGCTCGCCGGCCTGGCTGCCCCGCAGCACCTGGCGGAACGCATCCAGGTCGCTGGCCACGATCGGCGCGCCCGCGGCCATCGCCTCGGCCAGCACGATGCCGAAGCTCTCGCCGCCAATGTTCGGAGCGCAGAATACGTCCACCGAGTGCAGCACGCGCACCTTGTCCTGCTCGCTGACCTGCCCGAGCAGGACAACCCGGTCCCGTAGCGGGGCAGGAACGCGCTCGAGCACGTCGTCCGGATCACCCGGGCCGGCGATAAGAAGGCGGAGCTGGTCCCGTTCGTGACCAAGGGTTTCGAAGGCCTTGAGCAGGACCGCCAGGCCCTTGCGGTGCTCGTCCATCCGGCCCAGGAAGCCGATCGCGCCGCCGGGGCCGGGCCAGCCGGGCAGCGGCTCAGCCACCGCATACCGGCGGGTCGCGACGCCGTTGGGAATGAGCACAGCGTCACCGCCGAGGTGCTCGACCAGCGTGGTCCGCGCCGCCTCGGACACGGCGATCCGGCCGTTGATCTTCTCCATCGCGGGCTGCAGCGCCGACTCGGCCGCGTGCATCCACCGGGACTTGAGGTTGGCGGTGTGCACGGTGGCCACGATCGGCCCGGAGGCGACCCAGCAGGCCAGCAGGCCCAGGCTGGGCGCGGCGGGCTCGTGCACGTGCAGGACGTCGAAGTTGCCTTCCTTGACCCACCGGCGGACGCGGCTGGCGGAAAGGAACCCGAACGCGAGCCGGGCCACCGAGCCGTTGTAGGGCACCGGCACCGCGCGGCCGGCCGAGACCACATAGTCCGGCAGCGGCGTGTCCTCGTCGGCGGGCGAGATGACCGAGACGATGTGACCGAGCTCGATCAGCGCCTCGGCCAGGTCCCGGACGTGCTGCTGCACGCCGCCGGGCACGGCCCAGGTGTAGGGGCAGACGATACCGATCTTCATCCGCCGGCCTCCGGGCCCGTGCCGCCGGGCCCCGTGCTGCCGGGGCCTGCACTGCCGGGGTCTGCGATGTCGGGGACTGGGCCGGCTGGCCCGGACTGGGGCCCGGGCAGGCGGGCGGGGTCCAGGTCACTGATGAAGACGCGCTGCAGCATGTGCCAGTCCTGCGGGTGCTCCGAGATGCGCTTTTCGAAGGCGGCGGCGAGCTGCTGGGTCATGGCCGCGGCTTTCTCCTTGCGGTTACCCTCGGCCGGGACCGGGATGGCCGGGCTGGCGTACGCGTACCAGCCGTCTTCGGTGAACCACAGCGTCACCCCGTGCAGCGGAGCCCCGGTCTGCACGGCCAGCGCCGCGGGGCCGGCTGCCATCCGGGCCCTGTCGCCGAAGAAGTCCACCTCGACGCCGCTTTCGGTGAGGTCACGGTCGCAGAGCAGGCAGACCATGTGGCCGGCACGCAGCCGCTGGGCGAGCACGCCGAACACGTTCGGGCCGCCGCCAGTGAGCGGCAGCACCTCCATGCCCAGGCCCTCGCGGAACTTGACGAACATGTCGAACAACGACTCGGGCTTGAGCCGTTCGGCGACGGTGGCGAACTTGATGCCGCGCGCGACGACGTAGGCCCCGGCGACCTCCCAGTTGCCCATGTGCGGCAGCGCGAAGATCACTCCCTGGCCATGCTCCGCGTCGTACAGGGCCTGCTCGGCGTCGGCGTTGACCCGCATGTCCCGCAGGATGCGTTCCGGGCTGATCGCGGGCAGCCGGAACACTTCCATCCAGTAGCGCCCGTAGGACCGCATTCCCGCGCGGGAGACCTGCCGCAGTTCCTTGCCACTGGTGCCGGGGCCGAGCACCCGCAGCAGGTTGCCCTCCAGCACCTGGACCCCGTGTCCCTGGCGCCGCCAGGCGATGTCGGTCACGGTGGAGAAACCCCAGCGCACCCACGACTCGGGCAGGTAGGAGAGCGCCTTCCAGCCCAGCCAGTATCCCGTCCCGGCGAGCAGGTCCTTCAGTCGAGACAACGCTGCGCCTCTCTCGCTGCCCTAGTCGATGATCTGGGTGGCCCGGGCGGGCGGCGGAGCCTCGGCCGCCGCCGCGGCCATGCCCCGGCGGACGGCGAGCATTCGCTGGCCCAGCGTGATGACGCTGGCCACAGCCAGCAGCCACAGCCCGACCTGAAGAATGTAGGGCACGCCGAGCCCGGACAGGCCGACCGCTACGTAGGTGATGACCATTCGCTCGGGACGTTCGGCGATGCCGACGTTGGCCTTGACCCCGAGGCCCTCGGCCCGCGCCTTGACGTAGGACACCAGCGCGCCCGCGACCAGGCAGAACAGTGATAGCCCGGCGAGCAGCAGGTTGTGGCCGCCCAGCACGAACCACGCGGCCAGGCCGGAGAACGTGGCCGCGTCCGCCACCCGGTCCATCGTGGAGTCCAGGAACGCGCCCCAGGAACCGGTGGTGCCCTTGAGCCGGGCCAGCACCCCGTCCAGCATGTCCAGGAACACAAAGAACGTCGCGATGAGCGTGCCGAGGAACAGGTGCCCGGTCGGGTACCCCCACAGCGTGCTGGCGACCACGCCGATAGTGCCGGTCACGGTCACCGCGTTCGGCGTGACCGGAGTCCGGGCCAGGGCTTCCCCGACCGGGGTCATCAGCCGGGTGACGAAGGGGCGCAGCTGGTTCAGCATGGCCGTTAGATCTTACTGGGGGTGGAAGAACGCTGCGTCACGCGGACGTTTCCGGCACCTTCCCGTAACCCCCCCGATTCTGAATCGGGGTCTTGTGGTAACGGCGCCGACGGGTTCAGGCTGAACCCACGGGTAGCAGCGCAGCACCGAAAACAGGAGGCGACGCATGGCGGAGACAACGGGCCCAGCAGGGGCCGCCGGAGGCGTACCGGCCGGCCAGCCGGGCAAAATTCGAAACGTCGCGCTGATCGGCCACTCGGGCGCCGGGAAGACGACACTCGTGGAGGCTCTGCTGGCCGCGACCGGCACCATCCAGCGCACGGGCCGGGTCGAGGAGGGCACGACCGTCTGTGACTTCGACGAGATCGAGATGCGCCAGCAGCGCTCGGTCAACCTGACCCTCGCCCCCATCAGCCACGGCGGCATCAAGGTTAATCTGCTGGACACGCCGGGCTACGCCGACTTCACCGGGGATCTGCGAGCCGGCCTGCGCGCGGCGGATTCGGCCCTGTTCGCGGTGCCCGCCACCGAGGGCGTCGACGGCCTGACCCGGATGCTGTGGGAGGAGTGCGCGCGGGTCGGCATGCCGCGCGCCGTCGTCATCACCAAGATCGACCACCAGCGAGCCGACTTCGAGGCTGCGCTGGCTGCCTGCCGCGACGCGTTCGGCGAGTCGGTCGCGCCGCTGTACCTGCCGGTGGCCGAGGCCGACGGGTCCGGGATCCGCGGCCTGATCGGGCTGCTGTCACAGAAGCTGTTCGACTACTCCGGCTCCGGCCGCAGCGAGGGCCCGGTGGCTGCAGCTCAGAGCGAGCAGATGGAGACGCTCCGCAGTGAGCTGATCGAGGGCATCATCCAGGAGAGCGAAGACGAGACCCTCATGGACCGGTACCTGTCCGGCGAGGAGATCGACCCGAAGGTGCTCATCGAGGACCTGGAGAAGGCGGTGGCCCGGGGCAGCTTCTACCCGGTGCTGGCGGTGTCCTCCCCGCGCGGCATCGGCATGCAGGAGCTGCTGGAGGTGATGACGCAGGCCTTCCCGTCGCCCGAGGAGCACCCGCTGCCGTCGGTCACCACCCTGGACGGCACCCCGCTCACCGGGCTGGCCTGCGACCCGGCCGGCCCGCTGCTGGCCGAGGTGGTCAAGACCACCTCCGACCCGTACGTGGGCCGGGTCAGCCTGGTCCGGGTGTTCTCCGGCACGCTTCGGGCCGATGCGGCCGTGCACGTGTCCGGTCACGGCCGCGCCGACCAGGGCCACGCCGACCACGACACCGACGAGCGGATCGGCGCGCTGACCTGCCCGCTCGGCAAGCAGCAGCGGAATATCACCGAGGCGGTAGCCGGCGACATCTGCGCCGTGGCCAAGCTGGGCACCGCCGAGACCGGCGACACGTTGTCCAGCAAGGACGAGCCGCTGCTGATGGAGCCGTGGGTGATGCCGGAGCCGCTGCTGCCGATGGCGCTGGCGGCCAAGTCCAAGGCCGACGACGACAAGATGTCCCAGGCGCTGTCCCGGCTGGTGGCCGAGGACCCAACGCTGCGGCTGGAGAACAACCCGGAGACCCACCAGCTCGTGCTGTGGTGCATGGGCGAGGCGCACGTCGACGTGCTGATGGACCGGCTGGCCAACCGCTACGGCGTGGCGGTGGAGACCTCCGCACCGCGGGTCCCGCTGCGGGAGACGGTCGCGGGCAAGGCCGAAGGGCTGGGCCGCAACGTCAAGCAGACCGGCGGGCACGGCGAGTTCGCCATCTGCCGGATCGAGGTCCAGCCGCTGGCCGGCAACGAGGGCTTCGAGTTCGTGGACAAGGTGGTCGGCGGTGTGGTGCCGCGCCAGTTCATCCCGTCGGTGGAAAAGGGCGTCCGGACCCAGATGGAGCAGGGCGTGGTGGCCGGCTACCCGATGGTCGGGCTGCGGGTCACGCTGTACGACGGCAAGGCCCACTCGGTGGACTCGTCCGACATGGCGTTCCAGAAGGCGGGCCGGGCGGCGCTGCGGGACGCGGTCGACAAGGCCCAGTCCATGCTGCTGGAGCCGGTCGACGAGGTGTCGGTGCTGGTCCCCGACGACTACGTGGGGGCGGTCATGTCCGACCTGTCCGGCCGCCGCGGCCGGGTACTGGGTACCGAGCCGGTGCCGGTCGGCCGGACGCTGGTCCGGGCCGAGATCCCGGAGCTGGAGATCACCCGGTACACCATCGACCTGCGCTCGGTGTCCCACGGGACCGGCTCGTTCACCCGCTCCTACCTGCGCCACGAGCCCCTCCCGTCGCACCTGGCGGCCAAGATCGCCGAGGAGTCCAAGGCCTGAAAGCCTTATCGGCGCCGGTTTTCCGCAGCTGCCGATGCCGCGGAAAACCCGGCGCCGATCACGCGCTGCCAGCATGGTCATGGCGGAAACGCCGCCCCAGCGTCACCGGCGCCGCGAGCATCGCGGCGTGCGCGGGCGCTAGTCGGCGGGCCAGGCTTCGGCGAGGAGCTTGCGGGTGTCATGGAGCAGTTCGGGCAGGACCCGGGTCTGGCCGACGACAGGCATGAAGTTGGTGTCGCCGCCCCAGCGCGGGACCACGTGCTGGTGCAGGTGGGCGGCGATACCGGCCCCGGCGACGCCGCCCAGGTTCATGCCGACGTTGAAGCCCTGCGCGTTCGAGGCGGCCCGCAGGGCGCGGATCGAGCGCTGGGTGTGGTCGGCCAGCTCGGCGGTCTCGCCCGTGGTCAGGTCCGTGTAGTCGGCCACGTGCCGGTACGGGCAGACCAGGATGTGGCCGCCGTTGTACGGGTACAGGTTCAGCACGGTGAAGACCAGCTCGCCGCGGGCCACGATCAGGCCGTCCTCGTCGCTGAGCGATGGGGCGTGGCAGAACGGGCAGCCCTCGTCCTCGCCCGGCCCCGACGGCTTGCCCTCGCCCTTGATGTAGGCCATCCGGTGCGGCATCCACAGCCGCGCGAACGCGTCCGGAATACCCGGCCCCTCCTGGGGCCAGGTCAGTTCCTCCGGCCCGCCTGCACCCGTGTCCGCAGCACCCGTGTCAGCAGCACCCGTGGCCCCCGCCGTACCCGTGTCCTCAGTCACCCGGCATCACACCTGGATGCGTTCGCGCACGGCGGTGACGATCTCATCGATGGCTTCCTCTACGGGTACGCCGTTCTTCTGCGAGCCGTCGCGGTAACGGAACGACACCGCGTCCTTGGCCACGTCGTCGTCCCCGGCGATCAGCATAAACGGCACCTTCTGCCGCTGCGCCGTGCGGATCTTCTTCTGCATGCGGTCGTCGCTGGTGTCGACCTCGGCGCGGATACCCTCCGCCCGCAGCAGGGCGACCACCCGCTCGAGGTAGGGCACATGCGCGTCCGCGATGGGGATGCCCTCGACCTGGACCGGCGCGAGCCAGGGCGGGAACGCGCCCGCGTAGTGCTCGACGAGGATGCCAAAGAACCGCTCGATCGACCCGAACAGGGCCCGGTGGATCATGTACGGCCGCTGCCGTGACCCGTCCGCGGCCTGGTACTCGATGCCGAACCGGCCCGGCTCCTGGAAGTCGACCTGCAGGGTGGACAGCTGCCAGCGGCGGCCGATCGCGTCCTTGACGTGCACGTCGATCTTGGGTGCGTAGAAGGCACCGTCACCCTCGGCCACGGTGTACGCCAGCCCCGATTGATCCAGGGCCTGCCGCAGGGCCGCCTCGGCCGCGTCCCACTCCCCCGGCTCCCCGACGTACTTCTCCGGCCGGGTGGACAGCTCGGCCTCGAACTCGGTGAGCCCGAAGTCCCGCAGCAGCCCGACCACGAAGTCCAGCAGCGAGGCCAGCTCGGGGGCCAGCTGTTCGGGGGTGCAGAAGATATGCGAGTCGTCCTGGGTGAAGCCGCGGGCCCGGGTCAGCCCGTGCACCACCCCGGATTTCTCATACCGGTAGACCGTGCCGAACTCGAACAGCCGCAGCGGCAGCTCCCGGTAGGACCGCCCGCGCGATTGGTAAATCAGGATGTGCATCGGGCAGTTCATCGGCTTGTTGTAGTAGATCTGCCCGTCCAGCTCCATGGGCGGGAACATGCTGTCCTTGTACCAGCCCAGGTGACCGGAGGTCTCGAACAGCTCGGCCTTGGTCACGTGCGGGGTGGTGACGTACTGGTACCCGGCCGCATCGTGCCGGCGCCGCGAGTAATCCTCCATCACCTGGCGGATGATCGCGCCCTTGG
>JBEKCN010000143.1:0-7193 GCA_050014855.1 Streptosporangiaceae bacterium
GGTGTGGTCCTGCGGGCTGACGGTGGTGCTGCGCAGCAGCGACAGGTCGATGACCAGGGCGCCGTCCCACACCCCGAGGCCGGCGGCGTTGTGGCCGCCCCCGCGGACCGCAATCTCGGTGCCGCGCTCGCGGGCGAACCGCACGCAGGTGATGACGTCGGCGGTGTCCCGGCAGCGGGCGATGGCGGCCGGGTGCTTGTCGATCATGGCGTTGTACACGGCGCGTGCCTGGTCGTATCCGGGATCGCCGGACGTGATGAGGTCACCGCGCATGGCGGCGGCCAGTTCCGCGTACGGAGCCGTGGTGGTGGCCGATGTGGTCATGTCGTCCCCTCCGGGTGCGTCGCTGATATCCGGTGCACGCCGAAAGTACGAACTCCGGCGTTCGCGCAGCGTTCGGATCGCTTGCTCGCCCTACGCCGTCCGGGGAACGCTGAGAGCGGGGAGGCGAACGTTCCGCCTGCCGAGGTCACGCTCGCAGCGCTGGAGCAGCACCACACTGCCGTGCTCCGACGCCGTCCGCGCGGCGGAGAGCAGGCGCGCGATGGCGGCCTGCTCGTCGTCATAGGCGGCCCGCATCCGCATCACCTCGGGCAGTCACCACACGTCGTCGTGGACGCGCCCGGTGGCGAGGGCGGCGTCAAGGGTCGCCCGCGCGGCACCGGTCCGGCTGTCTCGGGTGGAGAGATCGGCGAGCAGCGACAGCCAGTATGGAGATCCAGCCCGGTTGCCCGTCCAGCCGGAAGCGCGTTCGGCCGCCCTGGTCATCCCCTTACCGACACAGGAGTTCGGGTTCGCCTTCGGCGGACAGGTACTCGTGCACCAGCCGCACCGCGGTCGCGCCGTCACCGACGGCGGAGGCAACCCGTTTGATCGACCGGTGGCGGGTGTCCCCGACCGCGAAAACAGCAGGGACCGACGTCTCGAGCGGGAGAGGCGCACGGTACAAGGGCCAGCCGGACGGATGTGATCCGCCCAGTACGACGTCGCGTCCGGTCCGGATGTAGCCCCACTCGAGCTGGACCGTTCCCGGCAGCCATCGCGTGCGCGGCTCGCCGCTGATCAGCACGAACAGCGCGACCGCCGGGACCTGCTCGGCCCGGCCCGCCGCCTTGTCGCACAGGGTGAGCGGCTCGAGCTGGGCGGATCCGTGACCTTCGGTGACCTCGGTGTGCAAGCGAACCGTGATGTTCGAGGTCGCCTCTCCCGGATCAAGTAGTCCGACATGGACAGCTCGAAGCCGGCCTGCTGATCAGTGGCCCAGTCGGCCAGGAACCCGCTGATCTCGCGGTAGAGATCATGCTCGAGTGTCCAGGGCTTAGTGAGGTGGTAGTCGGCCTGGCCGAGCGTCATGGCCTGGACGATGGGGCTGCGCGCCGAGTAGTCCCGCTCCACCAGCAGCACCCGCTTGGCCAGCGGGTGCATCTCGTGGGCCCGGGCGAGGAAATCAACGCCGGACATCCCGGTCATGTCGTGGTCGACGATGAGCAGCGCCACCGGTTCGTGCCCATCGGCCAGCCGGCGCAGCGCCGCCAGCCCTGCGGCGGGCCACGACTCACCGATGACACGGAAGTCCCCGCCGAACTGGCGGCTCAGATCATCCCGGAGCGCGCGCATCACCCCGGTGTCGTCGTCGATCACGAACAATACGGGCGGTGACATCCTGCTTGCCCCGGTCGCCTGCCAGCGTGCCGCCGTCGCTGATGTAGCGCTCATGTCGCTCCTCTCTGGATGCCTGGCGCATATTCAGGGAGTACCAAGCTAGGAGCGGCATCGTTCCCGTAGCGTTCGCCCTGCGTGACCAGCATGAGCGCCGCAGGCAGGGATTCGTCGCCCGGCTCCGCGCGTTCTCCGGCGCCGCGTGGGCGACCCTGCTCGCCGTCGCCGTCGGCGATGCTGCTGCCGTACCCGTTCCTGCCCCGGCACCTATCTCGAAGAGACTCTGGGTAGCATCACGGGCAGCATCTTTGAGGTTGGCCTCAAGCTGAACGCGTCATCTGACGCGCCTCCCGGCGACCTCCGGAGGAGACTCGATGAAGCCAGCCGTCTCCTTGATGGCATCGTGAACGAAATCTACGCAGCCATGTTCCGCGCTTACCGGCCGCGGGCCTGAGGTCGCTTAGGCCGCACCACGGCCGCTGACCCGGCGGCCAGGCCCAGGCGCGACGGGTGCGGGTCCCCCCATCTGGGCGTGCGCCGCGGCGGGGACTGGCCCGTCCATTACCCACTGCCGCTCACTCCGCCGATCGCTGCGGACCTGCTGGACATGCGCGCCACGCGGCCTGGCGAAAGCGCGTCCTGGCCAGGCAGACGGCAAAGATGATCCATGGAGCCGCCACGATCAGGTCGCTTCCGGTCATCAGCCCTGCCTTATGCTGCGGTGCGAGCGGTATCGCTGTGCGGTACCAGTGCACCCGGCGGGCGTGCCTGCCCGGTGCAGTTGTCATGGTGATGGTGTGGAGGCGCGCCACGCGGCGGCGACGGGAGGCGCCATGGCAGTCACGGTGCTGGTGGTCGAGGACGAGCGCAAGCTGCGGGATTTCATCAGGTCATACCTGGAGCGAGCCGGCTTCACGGTGCTGTCCACCGGCTCGGGCGCCGAAGCGGTCATCATGGCGGCGGAGGCAGCGCCGGACCTGGTGGTCCTGGACCTCGGCCTGCCCGACGTGCCTGGTGAGACGGTGGCCAGGGAACTGCGGGCGATGTCAGCGATCCCCATCGTGATGCTGACGGCCAAGGCGGCCGAGGAGGACCGGGTGCGCGGGCTGGAGCTCGGCGCGGACGACTACGTGACCAAGCCGTTCAGCCCGCGGGAGCTGGTCCTTCGGGTGCAGGCAATCTTGCGCCGCGGCGGTCCGGCCGCCGCGCCGCGGGATGTCGCCAGCTACGGGGGAGAAGCCCTCGTCATCGACGAGCCGCGGCGGACCGTGACCGTGCGCGGCACACCCGCCCAGCTCACCCCCACGGAGTGGGGGATCCTCGTTACGCTGGCTACGGTCCCGGGACGGGTCTGCACCCGCTTCGAGCTGATCAACAAGGTGCGGGGATACGAGTTCGAGGGCTATGAGCGCACGGTCGACTCGCATGTGAAGAACCTTCGCCGCAAGATCGAGGACGACCCGGGGAGCCCGGGCATCATCGTGACCGTGCTCGGCGGTGGCTACCGGCTCGGCCTGGCCCGCGATGACTGACGCCCCGCAGTCGCCACAGCGCGCCCGTCCGGGCCCGGCTGATCCGCCGCACCCGGCGGATGGCGGTCACCGGGCCAGCACGTTGGGGCTGCGGCTGGCACTCGCGTTCCTCGGCGTGGCGCTGGCGGCGGTCGCACTGATCGCCGTCCTCACGGCAGTCTTCTCCGCTGTTGACGTGTCGTCGCTGGCAAGCCGGCAGCGCAGCGAGCTTGCTAGCGCGTTCGCGGTCGCGGCGGCCAGCTCGTGGCAGCACGGCCAGCGCTGGGTCAGTGCCGACCTCGCACCCACCCTCGACCTGGCCGCGCACAGCGGCGTGCAGCTTCAGGTGCGTGACGAGGCCGGCCATGCCGTGGCGGCCACCAGCGGCTTCGCGTCGGCGACGGGTCCGCAGGCCCGCGCGCCCGTGCTGGTCAAGGGGCGCCAGGTGGGCTCGGTGCGGGCCGGCCTGACCGCCTCCGGCCTCGGCGCCGCCGACGCGATCTTGCGGACCGCGCTGCTGCGGGCCATCGCCGGGACCGCCGGGCTCGCCGCCCTGCTCGCGCTCGCGACCGGCCTCGGGGTCTCCCGGCGGATCACCCGTCCTGTCGCCCGGCTGATCGCGGTGACCCGCGCGATGGCCAGCGGCGACCGCTCCTCGCGCGCCGGCGAAATCAAGGCGCCCGGTGAGCTTCGCGAGCTCGCCGCCGCGTTCGACCACATGGCGGACACGCTCGACCACGAGGACAAGATCCGTCGGGACCTGGTCGCGAGCGTCGCCCATGAGCTGCGCACTCCCCTCGCCGTGCTCCAGGCCGGGCACGAGGCCCTGCTGGACGGCATCACCGAACCGGGTCCAGAAGAGCTCGGGTCGCTGCGCGACGAGGTGCTCCGGCTAGCCCGCATGGTAAACGACCTGCAGGCAATGGCCGCTGCCGACGCCGCTGTCCTCCAGCTCACGCGCGAGCGGCACGACCTCGCCGATATCGCCGGGTCCGCGGCTGGCAGCCTGGCCCGCAGCTTCGCGACGGCGGAGGTCACGCTGGACCGCCAGCTCGCCCCGGCGCCAGTCCTCGCCGACGAGCGGTGGATGCACCAGGTGGTCACCAACCTCCTTGGCAACGCGCTCAAGTTCACGCCCGCCGGCGGCGCCGTCACGATCCGCACCGGCCAGGACGGCCCCAGCGCGGTACTCGAGGTCGCGGACACCGGCATCGGCATCCCAGCCGGCGAGCTACCGCGCATCTTCGGCAGGTTCTGGCGCGGCCGGGCGGCCGCCGAGACTTCCGGCAGCGGAATCGGCCTCGCCATCGCGGCCGAGCTGGCGCAGGCGCATGGCGGCACGCTCACCGCCGCCAGCCGGCCCGGTGAGGGGACACGCCTCACCCTCACCCTGCCCCGCGCCTAAGCGCCTCCATGTCGCTGCCATGGCGACGGCACAGCGCGTGCACCGCCGACGGCTTCACTGGGCCTCAGCCAGCCTTGGGAAGGAGCCAAGCAACGATGAAAATAACGCAGCGTGCCCGCCGTACAGCCATCGCCCTAGTGGCGGCGGCAGCGATCGGCGGGAGCGGTGCCGCCGTCGGCGCGGCCGCCACGGCCCCGACACCGCCGCGTAGCTGGCGCGCGCGTCACTGCTGGCCGCGGCGGGGGCGCTGGTCGCGGGGGCACCGGTGGCGGCCTAATCGCCAGGGAGCCCGGTACCAGGCTCGCGCTCTGGCCTGGTACCGGGCTGGGGCGGAGCAGAGCGTCGAAAGCCACGGTGGTGGAAGCAACTGAGCGGTCTTCCGCGAAGAAGTCTTGCAGCGGGCGTGGTATGCGGTGCGCCGTAACAATGGCGCGCCGGGCAGCGACAAGCTCACCCTGGCTGACGTCGAGGAGTACGGGATTGCCCGGCTTTTGGCGAGCTGGCGGTCACCGCACTAGCGCCCCATCAGCTGATGCCGGGCGCACTGGTTGTGTCCTGGCTCATGTGGAAGGTGAACATCCGGTCGGCGTCGATGCGCGCATAAACCGGCCCCGAATCGAGAAACGCTTCCCACTCTGATCCGTAGCGCGGCACGTACACGTCGAGGAGGGTCTGGCGGAAGCCAGCGTGGTCGGCACTTCGGACATCGACCGGGGCAGCGCGGCCATGAACCGTCACCGCAAGATCTTCTCCCGGAAGATGGGTGGCGCTGACATGAGGACGACGGCTGATGTGCCTGAACCTCACCGAGTCCGGCGAGGACCCGAAGTAAAAGTCGCCCCGGTAGAAGATGCCATCAACCGGCCCTACCAGCGGCCGGCAGTCCGATGTGACGGTCGCCAGCGCCAGCAGTGACATCCCGGTCAGCCGTGAGCAAACCTCCTGCGCGGTCAGACGCCGCTCTGGCGTGATGATGCTCCTCAGGTGGCCACCTGCCCCGGCCGCGCTCCGGTCGAGAAGATCTTGCAGAGCCACCAGATCGGCGGGAGTTTCGTGCATGCCCCTACCGTGGCATACGACCTGCGCGAGATGCCCTGCCTTTGCATCCATGCTTGCCACCGGTCAGGCAGCCTGAACAAGACAGACGTTGGTGGACACTGCACTAGCCAGTGCGGGCGCGGCGGCGCACGTGCCCGGGGTGCTCGCCATCGCGGTGCCGAGGCTGATGATCGGCCGCGGCACACCCCGCTCCATCTCCGGTGCCGGCCGCCTCCAGGCCAGCGCCGTGTGGCGGCTGTCCGGCTTCCCCCTGCGAGGGCTCGTCTTCCTGCTCCTCGGTCAGTAGATCGGGCCGGTGGTGCGCGGTATGCAGGACGACTTGCTGGCCACCGTCAGCGTGGCTGCGGTGGTCAGCCTGGCTGCCGCCCTGGTGCTGCTGCGCCGCATGGCGATCACTGAGCCGCGCGCGGCGGTCATCGCGGATGGACGCGGCGGCGACGACGGCGAGGACGGCGGTGATGAACGCCGGCGCCGACCAGGAGGGAAATTCGCAGACGTCGGCGAGCAGCAGCTTGACCGCGACGGCCGCCAGGATGACGGCGAGCCCTGGCTGCAGGTAGCGGAGCCTGGCGGCCGCCCCGGCGAGCAGGAAGTACAGCGCGCGCATGCCGAGTAGCGCGAACACGTTGGACGTGTACACCACGAAGGGGTCGGTGGTCACCGCGAGGACCGCCGGGATCGAGTCGACGGCGAAGATGACGTCGGTGGTCTCGATCACTACCAGAGCAAGCAGCAGCGGCGTGGCCAGCAGGTGACCGCTGTCGCGGAGGACGAACCGCTGGCCGTGCAGCTGGTCGGTGACCGGGAGCCGCCGCCGGAGTACCCAGCACGCGCGGGTGCTCCGGCGCGGCCTGGGTGCCGCTGCGCAGCATTTTGACCGCGGCGAGGAGCAGCACGGCGCCGAAAACGTAGATGACCGGGTGAATGGCCTCCAGCAGCGTGATGCCGGCGGCGATGAACGCGGCTCGCATCACGAGTGCGCCGATGATGCCGGTCATGAGCACCCGGTGCTGGTAGCGCGCCGGGATGGCGAACGCGGAGAAGATTGCGGCGAACAAGACGATGTTGTCGACCGACAGGCTCTTTTCGATCAGGTACCCCGCCAGGTAGGCCTGGGCGGTACCGCCACCCGCCCAGGCCCATACCACGCCGCCGAAGCCCAGGCCGATGATGATCCAGACGGCGCTCCAGGCGCCGGCGTCCCGCAGAGATACTTCGTGGGCCCGGCGGTGCAGGACGAGCACGTCCAGGGCCAGCATCGCGATCACGAAGGAGAGGAATGCGGCCCACGCCCACACCGGTACGGTCAACGCTGGCCTCCACCCGGCAGCAGGGCCCGGGTGGTCAGCGGGCCGGTTCCTTCTGCGGCAGCAGTCCTGCCTCGCTGAGCATGGTGCGGGCGCGGTCGACGGTGCCCTCGCGCGCGATCAGGTCGTAGCGGGCCGCGACTAGCTGGCGGACGGAGCTGAAGTCGCGCCGTCCGCGGGTACTGGCGTGAGTAGCCCTGTGTCAAGCCGCGATGAGTTGATCTTGGTTGAGGATGCGCTGGAGGGCTTTGT
>JBEKCN010000144.1:0-7181 GCA_050014855.1 Streptosporangiaceae bacterium
CCGCCAGATAACCGGGCGGGATGTTCTCGATCAGGATCCGCTTGCGCTCCAGGGCGGCCTGGCCGGCCAGGCTTTCGCCGAGCACGAAGTGGGTCATGCCGCCCCGCTGGAAGCCGTAGGTGGCGATCCGGCTGAACTGCAGCTCCGTCGAGATCTCCGCGTCCGGGACGTCAGCCCGGCCCGAGCGGTTCGCGGCCGCCCGGGCGTCTTCCAGGGCGGCCCTGCTGTTCGCCGTGGGCCCGCCCGGCAGCGGCCTACGGTCCGAGGCTTTCGCGGGGGTCCCGGCGCCGCCGTGCGGCGTGGCGGTCCCGTCGGCCCCCTGCGGGCCGGTCCCGTTCGGGGCGCTCCCGCTGCTGATCTCACGTTGGTGCGGGGTCTGCCGCGCGATGCCTGGCAGCTTGGCGCCGGGCGGTATGGCCAGGTAGAACGCGCCGTACTGGGCGGACGCGAGCGGAGTCAGCTCGCTCATGATCAGCCGAGCGACCTCCAGCAGGTCCCGGTGCCCCTGCATGAGGCCGGAAATGCGGGCCAGGTTGGTGTTCAGCCAGTCCTGCTCGCGGTTGGCGTGCGTGGTCTCCCGGAGGTTGGCCACCATCAGGTTGATGTTGTCCTTGAGCTCGGCGACCTCGCCGCGCGCATCCACGGTGATGGACTGGGTTAGGTCGCCCTCGGCGACCGCGCTGGCCACGCCGGCGATGGCTCGCACCTGGGTGGTCAGGTTGCTGGCCAGGCCGTTCACGCTCTCGGTCAGCCGCTTCCAGGTGCCGGAGACGCCTTCCACCTCCGCCTGCCCGCCGAGGCGGCCTTCGGTGCCGACCTCGCGGGCCACTCGGGTGACCTCGTCGGCGAAGGCGGACAGCTGGCCCACCATCGTGTTGAACGTCTGCTTGAGCTGGAGGATCTCACCGCGCGCGTCCACGTCGATCTTCTTGCTCAGGTCGCCCTGCGCCACCGCCGTCGTGACCTGGGCGATGTTACGCACCTGGGCGGTCAGGTTGTTCGCCATCGAGTTGACGTTCTCGGTCAGGTCCTTCCAGATGCCCGAGACGCCGCGGACGTGGGCCTGGCCGCCGAGGCGGCCTTCGCTGCCGACCTCGCGGGCCACCCTGGTGACCTCGTCGGCGAAGGCCGACAGCTGGCCCACCATCGTGTTGAACGTCTGCTTGAGCTGAAGAACCTCGCCCTGCGCGTCAACCGTGATCTTCTGGCTCAGGTCACCTTCGGCCACCGCCGTGGCGACCTGCGAGATGTTCCGGACCTGCATGGTCAGGTTGGTCGCCATGCCGTTGACGGAGACGGTCAGGTCTTCCCACACCCCGGAGACGCCGCGGACGTGGGCCTGCCCGCCGAGGCGGCCTTCGGTGCCGACCTCGCGGGCCACCCGGGTGACCTCGTCGGCGAAGGCGGACAGCTGGTCCACCATCGTGTTGAACGTCTGCTTGAGCTGGAGCATCTCGCCCTGGGCGTCCACCGTCACCTTGCGGGTGAGGTCGCCGCGAGCCACCGCCGTGGTGACCATGGCGATGTCCCGGACCTGCTCGGCCTTCTGCGCTACCTCGGAGGTGAGGGAAGAGAACTGCGTCGCCATCTCATCGATCAGGGCCCCGATATCCGCGAGCATGGGACTGTCGCCGCCGTCGCTGAATCGCCGCCGGGTGCGGAAATCGCCGTTAGCCAGCGCGGCCAGCGCGTCACGGACGGGCTCGAGGTCGGTATCGGTATATCTGGCCTCGGTGGTTGAGCTGGGCGCGGTGTGAGGCATGGTGTTCCCTCCAGGGCAGTCGCGCAGCGGTCGATGCAGGGTCCGCATCTGCTGTACGGCCGTACTCTTATCCTCCCTAAGCGGGGCCGCCGTTCTCTAGTAACTTCCTTAGGATGGCCCGATAGAAAGTATTAACCTGACGAGTCTGTCACGATGGGGGATAGGGCTCAGCACTTCCCGCGATTAATTGCATGCCAGCCAGTAAGGACCGAGAACACGTGAGGGGACGAAGCGACCTCGTCGCGTCCGCGGCCTACCAGCCTGAGCCGTCGGCTGCCGCGGCAGCCCGCCGTTTCGTCCGCCAGACCCTCTACTCGTGGGACATCGCCGCCCGGACCTGGGACCCTGACCGGCTGGTCGACGACGCCGTGCTCCTCACCAGCGAACTGGTCACCAACGCGGTGGTGCACGCGGGGACCCCGCTCGATGTCACCTGCCGGCTGACGTCCGGCGAGCTGGAGGTCGCGGTTCGCGACCGTCATCCGGCCCGGACACTGCCCGACATCCCCCAGACGGGCAGTACCTCGGCGGAACGCGGCCGCGGCCTGCTGCTGCCGTCCGCGCTGGCCTCGTCCTGGGGGGTGACCTACGCCCGGATCGCCAAGGCCGTGTGGTTCCGGATGAGCCTGGCCCGTGACGAAGAGACGCCCGGTGACATCGCCGGCCTGCCGCCCGTGACGACTGCCGCGGGCGGTCCGGACCAGGACCCGGCTCAGGGCGGCGGCCCCGGCGCGGCCCAGGCCCCCGGTCCCGTTACGGGGGAGGATGCCGCACCGGGCGAGGATGCCGCCGGGGCGCGCCCGCCCGGTACGGGCACTCCGGAGACTGTGAGCGCCGGCGACGCACCCGGTGCCGCCACGCTGGCCGGCCCGGCCGCGCTGGCCGCCGCCGGGCGGGACGGGGCCGAGGCTGGTTACGTAGCCGGCCGTCCCGCCGCGGCCGGTGAGGTCGCGCTGGCCGGTCCCGGCACCCGGGTCCCGGGACGCGAGCAGGCCGGCTCCGGAGCGGGTGGCGCCCTGGCCGGCCTCGGGGCCGGGCCAGGCGCCGGGGGACCACCGGCGAGCGGCCATGACCGCGGCCCGGTTTGGGCCGGCGACGATGACCCGGCCGCGGCCCTGCGACCGGATCTGGGCACGCTGAGCTACGACGAGCTGCTCCGGCATACGGTGGAAACCGCCCGTGATGTGATCACCGCGGACGCCGCCTACGCTCTCGTCGCCGACGAGGACGGCGAGCTGCGGGTCCGCGCGGCCGCCGGGGTCGGCGTCTCGGAATCCTTGTTCGCGCCCTCGGTTCCGGCGGTGTTCGCCGATGGCGCCTCGGCCAAGTCCCTCGTTACCGTGCCGTTCCTGGTCGACGGCCGGGTGACCGGCGTGCTGGGCGCCGCCGCCACCTCGCCGGACCGGTTCGACAGCGACGACGCGGCCAAGCTGCAGCGGGTCGCCGACCGGGTGGCCATGTCGCTGGAGCGGGCCCGGCTCAGCGAGCTCGAGCGCAGGCGGCGCGGCCGGATCGGTTTCCTGGCCGAGGCGAGTGACCTGCTGGCCAGCACGCTGGACCAGGAGAAGACGATCTCGCTGATCGCCCAGCTCGTGGTCCCGCGGCTGGCGGCGTGGTGCGCGGTGCTGCTGGCCGACGACACCGGCGCCCTGAGCCCCGCCTACGTCTGGCACGCCGACGAGTCGCTCATCGACCCGCTCGCGGGCCTGCTCCACGCGGTCGATCCCCCGGAAGCTGATGTGGCGGGGCGGAGCTGGTCGCTGGCGATGGATGCGGGCCCGGCGCTGTCCGACGAGGCCCTCCTGCTCGCCGCCGACGCGGCCTGGTGCTTCCCCCTGGCGGCGCGGGGCCGGAGCCTCGGCGTGGTCGTGATCGGCCGCCCCCGCGGCGACCGGCCGCCGCGCGAAGCGCTCGAGCTGACCGAGGACCTCGCCCGCCGCGCCGCGCTCGCGCTCGACAACGCCCGGCTCTACGAACAGCAGCAGCTGACCAGCCAGGCCCTGCAGCGAAGCCTGCTGCCCCCGGAGCTGCCCCGCATCCCCGGCGTGGACCTGTCGGTGGCGCACGAGGTCGCCGGGGAGGGCAACGAGGTCGGCGGCGACTTCTACGACGTGTTCCCGGCCGGGGAGAACCGCTGGCGGTTCGCGATCGGCGACGTCTGCGGCACGGGCCCGGAAGCGGCGGCCGTTACCGGCCTGGCCCGGCACGCGCTGCGGATCCTGGCCCGGGAGGGTCACGACGTCGCCGATGTCGTCGGCCGGCTCAACCAGCTGATCCTGGAAGAGGGACCGCGGGCCCGGTTCATCACCCTGCTGCACGGCGAGCTCACCGTCCTCGCGCCCTGCGCGCCGGCCGCGCATGCCGCCGCGGATCCGGGCGCCCGCCCGGCCGTCGCGGCCGCCCGCAACCCCGCCGTCCGGATGAAGCTGGTCTCGGCCGGTCATCCGCTGCCGCTGCTGCTCCGCGCCCAGCACGCCGCAGCCAGCCCCCCGCACGGGCACGCCACGGCGGCTCCGGCGGCCGCGGTGCTCCCGCAGCCTGCGGCGGAGCCCCAGCCGCTGCTCGGCGTGCTGGGCGACCTGTGCTTCACCGCCCAGACGGTGGACCTGTTTCCGGGCGACCTGCTGCTCTCGGTGACCGACGGCATCACCGAACGGCGCGACGCCACCGGCCGCCTGCTGGACGACGGTGACGGCCTGGCCCTCGTGCTCGCCCGCTGCGGCGGCCTGAACGCGGGAGCGGTCGCGGCCCGCATCCAGCGCGCCGCCGAGGACTTCGGGGCCGGTCCGCGCACCGACGACATGGCCCTGCTGGTCCTGCGCGCCCTGTGACGGTGCCCACTGTGGTGCGGCGCCGGCCCGGAAGATCACGGTCTTCGCCCGGTCGCCGGGCTGACCGGCCACGGCCGGTCCCACCGGCCCGGCCCGTCGGCGATACTGGGCACATGCTGGAAAGCCGTGAACGCTGATGGCCCGCGACCCGATCGAGAGCGTGCACCGGGCCAGCCAGGCTGCGCTGATCGCGGCCTTGGTCATGCTGGCCGGCGCCTTCGTGGCGTTCGCGGCCAAGGCCCACGCGATCGCCCTGGTTTTCCTGGTCCTGCTGCTGGTCTGCGCCATGGCCAGCTCCGGCTTCGCGGTCGTCTTCCGGAACCGCGCGCAGGCAGCGGCCCGGGCGGCCCGGGCGCAGCGGGCCACCCGGCCTGCGCGGCGGCCCACTCGCTGAGGCGCTCAAGGCTTGGATCTGCTGATCCGCCGCGAAGTATTCCCAGCCGGGACGACAGCCGGCGCAGTGTTCCGCGGCCGGTGCTTCAGGCCAGTCCAGGCCCTTAGCCCGAAGTTACGGCCAATTCGGTAGGCGATCTCGGGTCTGAGCTGGGCTTTTACCCCGTGGCCGGGGTGGCGTTCTGGCTACTTCAAGGTGAGCGGGATGGCGGCGCCGATGAGCTCGAAGGCCTGCCGCTGGGTGCTGGTCGGCTCGGTGAGCATCGGGATGGCGACCTCGGTGCCGGTGAACCGGACCTGGTTGCGGGTCAAGGTGGCCAGGTGGTCCAGCAGGCCGTGGAAGCTGCGGTAGGGCTGCCCGGCCGGGTCGTGCTGGCCGGAGGCCTTGGCCTGGGCGGTCGCGGACCGGCGGGCCGGCGCGACGGGGTTGTCCGGCTGGGGCGGGTCCTGGTCGGTGAAGGTCAGCGGGGCCCAGGCGCGGCGCAGGTGCCAGGTGAGGTAGCAGGCGAGCATGCAGATCAGCACGTGGGCCCGGACGCGTTCTTCGAGCCGGTGGAAGACGGGCCGCAGGTCCAGGTCGTCGGATTTGATGTGCCGGAAGTCCCGTTCGACGTATTTGAGGTTCTTGTAGGCGGCCACCACGGTGGGCGCGTCGAGTTCGGCGGCGGGGACCGGGGTGCGGAGCACGTAGAACCCGTCCAGGGCGGCTTCGGCGTCGATCTGGTCCTGCCGTCGCTGCACGGCCAGGGTGGTATCGGTGATGGTGACGGTGAAGTGCTTGGCGGTCTTGTACCTGCTGATCACCTTGCCGGCCTCGACCCCAATGGGCCCGGCGCCGGTGAGCCGGCCGGCCTGGACCCGGGCGATGAGGGGGGCGAGGAGTTTCTCGGTGGCGGCCAGCAGTTCGGTGCGGGTGCGGGCGCGGTCGGCGGCCAGGGCCGGGTTGCGGCAGGCGATCAGCCGCTCGCCGGGGAAGTCATCGGAGGTGATCTCGGCCAGGTCCTGCTCATCGAACAGGGACAGCTGGAGCGGTCCGTCGTCGGCCATCAGCTTGCGGATGGCGGGGGCGCGCAGCGCGGTGATCCACCCGTAGGCGTCCGCCCGCTGGGTCCCGTCTTCCACCTGGTTCATGGCCTGGATCCGGGCGCTGGTGATCATGCCCCGGTCGCCGACCATGACCATCTGCGCCAGCCCGAACTTCTTCCGGACCACGTCCACGATGGCGGTGAAGGCGCCGGGGTCGCCGGTGTTGCCCGGGAGCACCCGGACCGCGACCGGCCGGCCTGCCGGGTCGGTGAGCAGCCCGTACTCGATCTGCAGCTTGCCTTTCTTGCCGTCCCGGGAGTAGCCGCGGGCAGCCAGCGGGCAGTGCGAGCCTTCCATCCAGGAGCTGGACAGGTCGAACAGTGCCATCTTCGACGGGTTGGGTTCCGGGCCGAGGTGGCGGCGGGCCAGGTCCGCCTCGATCGCGTCCTGCCGGTGCTCCAGCCAGTCCATCGCCGCGTAGATGTCATCGGTGCTGGCATCGGCGACGCCGAGGTCGCCGCCCAGGGTGGTGTCGTTCCACCAGGTCAGGGTGGACAGTTTCGAGGCCGGCCGGGCCACCCGGGAGATGATCAGGGCCAGGGCCAGGTCCCGCTGGCGGCCCGCCGGGCCCAGCAGGGCGGGCAGCCCCAGCTTGGCGGTCATGGCGTGCACGGCGGCGACGTGGCCGTGCGGTGCCGAGGCGGTGATCGTGACCGCCTGCCCGGCCGGGACCAGCCGCTCTCCCTTCAAGGTGGCCTCGATCGCGGACACCGCCTCGGCTGGCAGCGCGGACAGGTTCGCCAGCGTCTCATGCCGGACCTTGGCGCCGTCCCGGTAGGTGCGGCGGACCAGCACCGATTCATACACTCGCTGCTCACCGGACTTCGCCGTATACGCCCGCCGGTTCCGGGCTACATGCATCGCCCCGCCACGTGCCACCATAACCGGATCATAGCGTGCAAGCACCAGCGGACGCCGGAGCGACACGCAGTATTTCGTGGCTACAGCAAATAGTGCGCACCGACAGGTTTCAGCACTTCAGGCCGGCAAGATCTACGCAGAGCTACGGCAACTCCGGACTAACCGCCCATGGCGTGGGCGCCGCCGTCGACGTGGACGATCTCAGCCGTCGTGGCCGGGAACCAGTCGGACAGCAGGGCCACGCAGGC
>JBEKCN010000145.1:0-7172 GCA_050014855.1 Streptosporangiaceae bacterium
AGCGCCGCCGACGTCGCCCCGGGCGAGTCACTGACGGTCCGGTTCGCGGCGGACGAGCTCGCCGTGACGGCCGGCCCGCCACCCGCGGACCAGGCGCCGGGCAAGCGCGCCCCAGGCACGAAGCCTCCGGCCCGGCGAGCCACGGCGCAGCGGGAGCGGGCACCGGCCAACCAGGCGGCGGCCAAGGCAGCAGCGGGAACGGAAGCACCGCCCAGGAGGCCGGCCACGCCAGCACCGGACGGGCCAGGGAGGGGCCGGTCGGCTGACTGACCGTGGGGAGCGTCGCTCCATGCCGGCGGACGCGGTCCGCGATAAGTTGGTGCGGTGGCAGACAGCGACGCGGACGCGGCTCGCGGGGGTCCCAGCGAGGCCGGTGAGCAGGTCGGGGCGTTGTCGTACGAGCAAGCCAGGGACGAGCTGGCCTCGGTGGTCAAGCGGCTCGAAACCGGCGGCCTGACCCTCGAGCAGTCTTTGGAGCTGTGGGAACGCGGCGAGCGGCTCGCGGCCGTGTGCGAGCGGCTGCTCGACGGAGCCCGGGCCCGGCTCTCCGCCGTGACCGCCGAGCGCTCCAGCGAACCCGACCCCGACGCGCCGTTCTAGGGGGCGCCCAGGACCCGTCCGGAGTCCCGCCGGCCCTGGCCCTCCGTCGGCCCCGGCCCTCCGCCAGCACCGGCCCTCCGCCAGCACCGGCCCTCCGCCGGCACCGGCCCTCCGCCAGCACCAAGCGGGGCCGGCCTAGCAAGCTCCGCACGGGCCGTGCGGTCAGCGACCGTACGGTCCCGGCCGGGGCCGTACGGTCAGCGGTGCGGCTGCGGGCGGAGCGACGCGGCCAAGACGCGGAGCTGGTCCCACGAACCGTTTCCCGTGACGATGATCGTGCTCCCGCCGGGGCGCGTTCGGTACAAAGAACGCTGGCCGCGGCCGGGATTCGCGGAAGCGCGCCACGCCAGCCCGGCGATGCGGGCCGGCGGCTGCGGCGTGCCGCTGTTGGTCATCCGGCGGATGAACGCGGCAGCTGCCGCGTCGCTCTGCTCCACCGACGCGAGCGTCCCCGACGGGGTCACGTAACCGAGCTGCCAGGTGGCCGTGCCGGGCCCGTTGGCGCCGCCGAGGGCCACGCCCGAACTGACCGGCACCCAGGAGAGCGGCAGCCCGGCCGGCGCGACCACCGGATACCGCGCCTCCCGCGTCATGACGGCCAGGTCGCCGGAGTAGCTGACGGTGGGCGGCGAGCTGGCATGGGACATCGGCACGGTCACGATGATCACGAAGATCAGCAGCAGGCAGCTCAGCACCCAGCGGGCGGCGCGCAGCCCGCGGTGAGCAGCGAACCAGCCGACACGCAGTACCGGGTCGCGCGCTGCGAGCACGGCTCAGCCCCGGCTCGTGATGTCGATGCGCCCGATGACCGAAAGCGCGACGATTCCGGTGACACCCGCCTCCGTGTAACCGACCGAGGTGAACACCTCCCGCGACGCGGCCAGGAGCGCCGGGCGCGTCGCCGCGCCCCGCTCGGAGCTGCGTGTCAGCGTTTCGCGTGCTGCTCCGGCCGCATCCTGCGTCTCATTTGCTGACATTGCCTGCCCAGCGCCCTTCAGGTCCGCTGCTTGAGGTGACCAGGCTACGCGGCGGGTTGCCGCATAGCATCGGCTATAGCAGATGACCGGTGAGGCCAGCGGGCAGTACGAAGGCCCGAGACGTAACAGGAGGGACGGCCGGATGCCAGCCGACGACACCACCAGTACGCACACCACGCCTCGCCAGCCCGGGGCGCAGGGTATCGACCCCCTGCCCGAGCCCGGCCAGCACGCCCCCGACCGGAACCTCGCGCTTGAACTGGCCCGGGTCACCGAGGCGGCGTCGATGGCCGCGGCCCGCTGGGTCGGCCGCGGGGACAAGAACGGCGCGGACGGCGCCGCGGTGCAAGCCATGCGGCTACTTATCAATTCGGTGTCGATGCGGGGCGTCGTGGTGATCGGTGAAGGCGAGAAAGACGAGGCGCCGATGCTCTTTAACGGGGAGGAGGTCGGGGATGGGACCGGCGCCGCCTGCGACGTGGCCGTCGACCCCGTCGACGGCACCCGGCTGTGCGCCAACGGCATGCCGAACGCGGTCTCCGTACTGGCCGTGTCGGCCCGCGGCTCGATGTACGACCCGTCCGCCGTGTTCTACATGTCGAAGCTGGCCACCGGCCCGGAGGCCGCGGACATGGTGGACATTGATGCGCCGCCCGCAGCCAACATCGCGGCCGTGGCCCGGGCCAAGGCCTGTTCGCCGCACGACGTGACCGTCGTCATCCTGGACCGGCCCCGGCACGAGGAACTCATCCGCCAGGTCCGGGCGGCCGGCGCGCGGATCAAGCTGATCACTGACGGCGACGTCGCCGGGGCGATCATGACGGCGCGCGAGGGCACCGGGATCGACCTGATGCTCGGTATCGGCGGCACCCCCGAGGGAATCATCGCCGCATGCGCCCTCAAGTGCCTCGGCGGGACGATCCAGGGCAAGCTGGCCCCGCACGACGAGGCCGAACGGCGCAGGGCCCTGGACGCCGGGCACGACCTCAACCGGGTGCTCACCACCGACGACCTGGTCTCTTCGGACGACGTGTTCTTCGCGGCGACCGGCATCACCGACGGGGAGCTGATGGAGGGAGTCCGGTACCGCCACGCTGCCGCCACCACCCACTCCCTGGTCATGCGCTCCCGGTCCGGAACCATCCGGAGCATCAAGAGCGAGCACCAGCTGTGGAAACTTCAGGCTTACAGCTCAATCGACTTCAGCTGAGCGGACGTGACAGCCACCAAACACACTATCGAATACCGCCGACAATTCCGGGGAGGTGAAGCGGCGTTTCCTCCCCGGCCCGAAGGCCGGAGTACCCACGCCGCGATCCTGATGACCGACGCAGCCGAACCAGCCGTAACCGCGGGCCGCCCGACCGGCCCGAGCGCAGCCGACGCCGTGCTGGAACGGGCCCAGTCCGGGCCTATCCCACTGATCCGCTTCCTCTACGCGGACCACGGCGGGATCATCCGCGGTAAAGCTACGCACGTTTCGGGCCTGCGCAGCCGGATGGCCAGCGGCATCGGGCACACGGTGGCGATGATGGCCATGAACATGCTCGACCACCTGCAGCCGGTCGAGGGTATGGGGCCGGTCGGCGAGATCCGGATTGTCCCCGACCCGGAGACATTCGTGGCGCTGCCCTACGCGCCCGGGGCCGGCGCGATGGTCTCCGACCTGGTACAGCAGGACGGGCGGCCGTGGGACGCGTGCCCGCGGACATTCCTCAAGCAGGCCATCGCCGAGCTGGCCAGCGACGGTTACGAGTTGCGCGCGGCGTTCGAGCCGGAGTTCACGCTCGGCCAGCGCGAGCCGGACCCGGACGGCGGACCCGACCGCCTGGTCCCCGCCGACGACAGCCTGTGCTACTCCTCCACCGGCTTTCAGCTGGCGCACGACTTCATCATCGATGTGGTCCAGGCACTGGAGGCACAGCAGCTGGAGGTCGAGCACTACTACCCCGAGCTGGGCCACGGCCAGCAGGAAGTAGTCATCCGGCACGCCCCGGCGCTGCACGCCGCCGACAACCACCTGCTGTATCGAGAAACTGTCCGGGGGGTTGCGTTCCGCCGGGGCGTATGGGCCAGCCTGGCCCCGAAACCAATCCCTGACCAAGCCGGGAACGGCACCCACCTGCACGGGTCACTGTTCGAGCTCGGGCCGGACGGCGCGCCGGGCACGCGGAACGTCTTTGCCGACCCCAGCGACCGGTACGGCCTGTCCGAGACCGGCTACCACTTCATCGGCGGCGTGCTCGCGCACCTGCCCGGGCTCACCGCGCTGACCTGCGGCAGCGCCAACAGCTACCGCCGCCTGGCCCCGCAGATGTGGAGCAGCGCCTATACCGTCTATGGGATGGATAACCGGGAGGCGGCAGTGCGGATCGCGTCCGTGCTGCGCGGCGACCCGGCCAGCTCCATCAACCTGGAGCTGAAGCCCTCTGACTCCAGCGCCAACCCCTATCTCGCCCTCGGTGCCTTCATCCACGCCGGCCTGGACGGGATACGCAGCAAGCTTGATCCCGGTGAGGCGGTCAACGTCGATCCCGCAACCCTTTCTGATGCCGAACGTGACCGGCTGGGAGCCCGCCGCCTGCCCAGCTCCCTCGACGAGGCGCTGGACGCCCTCGAGGCGGACGACCTGCTGATGACGGCGCTCGGGCCGTTGCGCAGCCGGGCCTACCTCGCGGTCAAGCGGTCGGAGGCGGCAGACTTCGCGGCGCATGGCGCCGCTTATGAGTGCTTCCACCACTTCACGAAGATCTAGACAGCACGCTCGCCGGCCAGCGATGCTTTCCGTCACTCCCCCGCTGACCTGCACAATAAACGTTGGCCAACGGTGGCTGTGATTGGCCCTTTTCGGTTGTCGGATTGCCCTGGAATTGCCCCGATGCCGGGCCGGGTCATCCTCGGCGCGGCTCCCAGCCAGCCAGTTTGGCACTACAGGAAGACCGCCATGTCCCGCCACCACTCCCCCGGGCCTGCCTGATCAGGCCGCCGGTGCGCCCGCAGGCGCCAATTGGCCACCTGTCCAGCGCACAAGAACGGTCTGGTGCTTCACCTGAGCTCCGGTTCGAGGGTTGATCTTGAAGTCCCCGAACAAGGTGGACGTTTCCAGGCTGGCTGCAGCTGCCCACAGGTCATCACGGCTCGTGCTATCCGCCAGCTTCGTGCAGTGAGTAGCGATAACCGCTCCCGCAGCAGCCTGAACCGCTGGGTAGTCCGGCGGCACGCCCGTGGGGCCAGCGTAGGCACCGACGAAATCGTCCTCAGATGGCCCAAGCGCAACTCCCGCGTTGCTGCCGGGGAACCACTGGGCGATACCGAAGACTCCCTCCGGGTCGTCAACGACATGACCGAACTCGCGGACGCCTGCCGCTATGGCGCACACCCGACACGGCGGGGCCGGCAGTCGCAGCGCCTTACTAGCCGTCTCGGCGTCCTGCTCAAACACGCCCGCACTGAACAGGTCCCATTCCGCCGACATGCCGGGCGGCGGGATCTGGTCATCAGGGGCAGCGCGCATCGTGCGGATGCCGAGACGGCGCGCGATCGCATCAGCCCCCTCCGCCACCTGTCGCCCGAAGCTTCCAGGTCCGTTAACGATACAAAGATCGCGCCGGGCGCCTCGCTCACTGGCGAGCTTCAGCAAGAAGGGCTCCGCATACCGGCTCGTCGGCGTCAGTACGGATACGACGTGACCCGCATGGGCTTCCTCGACGTCATCGCCAGAACCGCCCTGATTCCATACGAGCCCGCCAGACTCCGCGGCGATGCGCCCTGCCGCGCGCATCAGCTGGGTTGAGTACGGTCCGAGCAGGATGTCACATCTGGCAGCGATACCGGGCAGGACCGCTTCAAGCGTCCGCCGGTCGCTGTGGTCGTCTTCCACCAGGATGTCCGCGGTGCCGTCCAGGGACCGCCATGCTTCCAGCCCTCGAGCCGCCTGACGGCCGAACTGCGCGAACTTGCCGGACAGGGAGAGGCAGGCACCGATGCGCAGGTGGCCATTCATGGCGTCTCACCTCATGTCGACCTCGTAACAGAACCCGTGCCGGTCGCCGGCCGCCACCGAGTCCTGCACCTCGACCGGGTGTCTCTCGCTGTCGTAGACGGTCCGCAGAATGCGGAACACAGGGACACCCGGCGGCAGTCTTAGTTGCCGCACCTCGTCCGGCGTAGGCATCCTGCCCGATATCTCGTCAACTGAACGCGCAATGTGCCGGCGGATAGGACCAGCAGGGTCCTCGATGATGGCATGCGCGCCGCCCCGGATCTTGCGCGGGCGCTCGATCGTCGTCCCGGCAACCAAGGACATCGGGAAGTAGCCATCGTGGAGAGCGACCGGGATGTCATCCAGCCAGAAGGTGAGCCGCCGTACCACCACGTCCGCGCCTGGGAGCCGGCAAGGGCGAGGCGGAAGTAGCCGGGACTGACCCGCCGGGCCGCCTGACTTGCCAGTCCGGTCTCCACTCGCCCCAGGCCGCCCTGTACTGCGGCCATCCATCGCGTGCGCTCGCCATCCCTGGCCCCTTCCCTGCCGCCGGTTTGTGCCGTCAGCGCTTCACTTACGGGGCCAGGGAGCAGATCGGTTCGCTCGGCCGGCATGTTTTTTGGGGCAAACCCCTCATACTGAAAACCGGGCGCCAAGCCTCGCTGAACCGATCGGCAGGTGAACCGCAGAACTTGGCAGGGGTGGGGGGTGGGGTGGCCGTGTCGTGGCGCGACAGTGGGGCACGCACCGGACCGCACGAGATACGCCTGATTGCCAAGATCGCCGCCAAGAACGACGACGATGCGGCACGGCGGCTCTATCGCAAGTACCGCATGGAGCTGTTCAGGTTCGGCTTCCATGTGCTGCACGACCAGGGGCTGGCCGAAGAAATGGTGCAAGAGACCTTCATCAAGTTCTGCAAGCGGGCCGGGAGCTATGACCCCAGCCGGGGGCCGGTGCGAGGCTGGCTGTTCACGATGGCCCGCTCGGCCGCCTACGACATTGCCCGCCGTCCCTCGTCCCGGCCTTTACTGCCCGTCGAGGACTTCCAGCTGCCACCCCAATACGACAGCGTTGATCAGGCGCTCACGGTGTTCACCGTCGACCAGGCCCTCGACAAACTGCCGTCGATCTACGGCGATGTGATGCGATTGGTCCGGGACGGCTTCACTCATTCTGAGATTGCCGGGCGCCTCGGTATCCCGATCGGCACTGTCAAATCCCGGATGGCCAAGGCAGCAGACACGTTGCGAGCCGAGCTGGCCGGCCTGCGAGGCAGCGCCGATGCTTTCTGACCGGGACATCGAGCTTGCCCACCCCGACGCCTTCGACTTCGTCTTCGGCACCCTGGGCTCGGCCAAATCCGTCTGGTTCAACAGTCATCTCGACGGCTGCCGTCACTGCCAAAAGGTTGTCGCTGAGTACAGCGACATCGGCCAGATCATCCAGAACCTCCCCCCGCACGTCGAGCCGCCCGCCGACCTCGAAGACCGGACAGTCGCCGCGATGGCCGCCGCCCAGGCCGACCGGCGGGCCAAGCCCGATCGCCGCTCCCATCACGACGCCGGGGTCTTTCCCACCCTGCCCGGGACCGATCGCCGCTCCGGTGACGA
>JBEKCN010000146.1:0-7144 GCA_050014855.1 Streptosporangiaceae bacterium
GGAAGGGCAGCCCGAGCTGGCCGGACAGCAGCTGCCCGACGGTGGTCTTGCCGGCTCCCATGAACCCGATCAGCACGATCACTGCGGCGTCTGCACCGTCTCCGGGACCACTGTGCCCGGGACCACTGTGCCCGGGACCACTGTGCCCGGGACCACTGTGGCCGGACCCTGCCGGGCCGCCAGGTCCGCGATCGCCTGCAGCGCGAGCTGGTAGGACAGCAGGCCGAAGCCGGCCACGGTCCCGTCGGCCACCCCGGCCACCACGGAGGTGTGCCGGAACGACTCGCGCGCGGCCGGGTTGGACAGGTGCACCTCGACCAGCGGCGCGGTGCGCATAGCGAGCGCGTCCCGCAGCGCGTAGGAGTAATGCGTGAACGCGGCCGGGTTCAGCACCACCGGGGTGCGGGCGTCGGCGGCCTCGTGCACCCAGCGGATCAGCTCGGCCTCGTCATCGGTCTGCCGCACCTCCACGTGCAGGTCGAGCTGGCGGCCGGTCGCGCGGCACGTCTCGGCCAGGTCCTCCAGGGTGGCCGTGCCGTAGACGTCGGGCTCGCGGATGCCCAGGCGGCCAAGGTTCGGGCCGTTCAGCACGAGCACGTCGGTGATCACCGGCAAACCTCCAGGTACGCCTGTTCCAGCAGTTCCTCGGGCGGCCCGCCGAGGACGGCGGGCCGCCCGACCGCGTCCAGCACGATGAACCGCAGCCGGGCGCCGCGCACCTTCTTATCGACCGCCATGGCCGCGCGCAGCTCCGGCCATACGTCCGGCCGGTAGGCGGTGGGCAGCCCCACGGAGCTGAGCACGCTGCGGTGCCGGGCGGCGGCCGGGCCGTCGAGGCGGGCCGCCAGGCGGCTGAGCTCGGCGGCGTAGACCATCCCGATCGCCACCGCGTCGCCGTGCCGGAACCGGTACTCCTCGGTGCGCTCGATCGCGTGGCCCAGGGTGTGGCCGTAGTTCAGCGTCTCGCGCAGGCCCGCCTCGCGGAAGTCGGCCGCCACCACGCGCCCCTTGAACCGGATGGCCCGCTCGATCAGCTCCCGGGTGTGCCGGCCGTGCGGGACGGTCGCGCCCTCCGGGTCGTCCTCGACCAGGTCCAGGATGACCGGATCGGACACGAAACCGGCTTTGATGATCTCGGCCAGCCCGGCAACGTAGTCGGCCCGGGGCACGGTCTCCAGCGTGGTCAGGTCGGCCAGCACCCCGGCCGGGGCCCAGAACGCCCCGACCAGGTTCTTGCCCTCGGCGATGTCGACCGCCGTCTTGCCGCCGATCGCCGCGTCGACCATGCCCAGCAGCGTGGTCGGGACCAGCACGACGCGGACCCCGCGCAGCCAGGTGGCCGCCACGAAGCCGGCCAGGTCGGTCACGGCGCCGCCGCCGACGCCGACCACGCAGTCGGTGCGGCTGACCCGCTCGGCGGCCAGCCGGGACCAGAGCCGGGCCGCGACGCAGACCTGCTTGGCCGCCTCCCCGTCCGGTACTTCCTCGGCGATCACCTGGTAGCCCGCGTCCTCGAGCGCGCGGCAGGCCGGGCGGGCGATGTGCGCGACGCTGGCGGAGTGGATGACGAAGACGGTGGCGGCTTCCTTGCCCACCAGGCCGGGCAGCTCGCCGAGGACGCCGGCGCCGACCACGGCCTCGTAGGGACGCTCGCCAAGGACACCGGCCCCGATGGGGATGTGGGTGACGCTCACCTTTTGCCCAGCCAGGTGGCGATGTCATCGGCGATTTCCTCGGGGGCGAGGCTGTCGGCCGGGACGGTGAAGGAGGCCAGCCGCTGGTAGACCGGCCGGCGCTCCTCCAGCATGCTGCGCAGCCGACCGCGCGGGTTGCCGGGGATGACGACCCGGGGCCGGTCCAGCCCGAGGCGGCGGGCGATAGCGGGAAAGCCGGCCTCCAGGTAGACGGCAGCCTGCCCGGCCAGCAACTGCTGCACACCCGGGTCGAGCACCGCGCCGCTGCCCAGGGCCACTACGGCGCCCGGCGCAGCCAGGGCCCGCTGCGCGGCGGCGCGTTCCAGCTCCCGGAAGGCGGCCTCGCCATCGTCGGTGAAGATGTCCCCGATGGGCTTGCCCGCCACCGCCGCGACATCCGCGTCAGTGTCGGCGAAGGCGGCGCCGAGACGCTGCGACAGTAGTTCTCCCACCACGGTTTTGCCGGCCGCCGGCGGCCCAATAAGCACGACCAGCGGCTGGGCGGCCACGCCCCCGGTCACGTGATCACCAGGGCGTCCACGTAGGCCTGGGCGTTCCGGCGGATCTCGGTCACCGAATCCCCGCCGAACTTCTCGGTCACGGCGTCGGCCAGCACCAGCGCGACCATGGCCTCGGCCACCACGCCGGAGGCCGGGACCGCGGTAGCGTCGCTGCGCTGGTTGATCGCCTTGGCCGGCTCGCGGGTCTGCACGTCGATGGTGTCGAGCGCACGCGGCACGGTGGAGATGGGCTTCATCGCGGCGCGCACCCGGAGTATCTCGCCGTTGGTCATGCCGCCCTCGACGCCGCCGGCCCGGTTGGTACGCCGGTGCACGCCGTCCGGGCCCGTCTCGATCTCGTCGTGGGCGCGGGAGCCACGGCGGCGCGCGGTAGTGAACCCGTCCCCGATCTCGACACCCTTCATGGCCTGAATGCCCATGATCGCGGCGGCCAGCCGGGCGTCGAGCCGCCGGTCCCAGTGCGTGAAGCTGCCCAGCCCGGGCGGCAGGTCGTAGGCCAGGACCTCGACGACCCCGCCGAGGGTGTCGCCGTCCCGGCGGACCGCGTCGATCTCTTCGACCATCGCGGCGCTCGTCTTGGGGTCGGCGCAGCGCACCGGGTCCGCGTCAATGCGCGCCGCCTCCTCGGGAGCCGGAAGCAGACCGTCCGGCGCGGCGACCGGGCCCAGGGCGACCACGTGACTGAGGATCTCCACGCCGAGCGCCTGGCGCAGCAGCAGCCGGGCCACCTCACCCAGCGCGACCCGGGACGCGGTCTCCCGCGCGCTGGCCCGCTCGAGCACCGGGCGCGCGTCGTCGTGACCGTACTTCTGCATGCCGGCCAGGTCCGCATGCCCCGGGCGCGGCCTGGTCAGCGGCGCGTTCCGGGCCAGGCCAGCCAGGACCGCCGGATCCACCGGGTCCGGGGACATGACGGTCTCCCACTTGGGCCACTCGGTGTTGCCGATCCGGATGGCGACCGGGCCGCCGAGCGTCACCCCGTGCCGGATCCCGCCGGTGAGCTCGACCTCGTCCTGCTCGAACTTCATCCGGGCACCGCGGCCGTAACCGGCCCGGCGGCGGGCCAGCGCGGCGGCAATGTCCCCGGTGCTCACCCGCACTCCCGCGGGTACTCCCTCGCAGATGGCCACGAGCGCGCGCCCGTGCGATTCACCCGCGGTCAGCCAGCGAAGCATGCCCTAGATCCTACGGCCCCCGGCGCCGGTCCGGCAGGTACTGTCATGGCTGCTCCTCACGCCCGATGGCCGAGCGCTCGGGCCGCGTCGCCCGGCCGGGAGCCGGGACCGCCGAGACCTCGATCCCCCGGCGGAGGCGGCCGGCGAGACGGGCCGCGATCGCCTGGGCCACGCGCTGGACCGGCAGGCTCCCCGCCTGCCCGGAAACCCGGGCCGGGCGGAACGTGAGGCGGATCGCGAGGTCGGTACCTTCGGGGCCGTCTGAGCCCGGGGCGAGCTGGGCCCCGACGATGGCTGGCTCGCCGGCCAGGGCTTCGGTGACCTCAGCGTGCACGTCAGGGTCGTCCTGGGGCGCCGGTGGCGGCTCGCCGCTGGCCAGAGCGCTGAGCCGGGCCCCGTCGACGGCGAGCGGGACCGGCCCGGCCACGTCGATGACCACGGCGCAGGAATCGGCCACGGCGCTGCCCCAGACCTGACTGGCCAGGGCCGGGACGGGCCGGGCGCCGGGCCGCCAGCGGGCGAGTGCGTCCAGGGAAGTAAAGGCGAGCAGCGCGGGACGGCCGTCCCGGCCGATAAGCGTGGGGAACGCCATCTCCTTCGCAGGCGGGGCGGCGCAGGCATCGCGGGCCGGGTGTTCGTGTTGGCTGTGCTCCGCAGCCCCGGACTGGCCGTGCTCCGCAGCCCCGGACTGGCCGTGCTCCGCAGGTCCAGGGGAGACCTCCTCGCCGGCCTCGAGCTCGACGAGCGGGATGAGCAGCCGCGCACGGGAGAGAGCCCCCAGAGCGGCCCGTTCAGTTTCACGACCATTCGCATACGCCGACAGGACCGCGGCGAGACGCGGATCCGGTGCCCCATCGTCACCGGCGAACTGCTGGCCGCCGGCGTTCAGCCCAGCCACGGACCTGACCCTACGCTGTGCCGGACCCTACGCTGTGCCGGGCTCGCGCGGGATCGGCACGGAGGGCCCGCCAGCCCCTCACCCCTCCAGCCCGACCGGGATATCCGTCTCATCCGGGCCCATTGCGCTCATTCAGGCTTATAGCGGTCTCCGGGCGCGGTTATGGCCAGACCATGATTTCCTGGGCCGGCGCGGCCTGCACTTCCGGAATTGGGCACGGCGTGAGCCCAATCACAAGATTGGCTTTAACGCCCGCCCGAAGGGGCCGGGATAGGCTGATAATCGTCCGGCCGCAAAGAGCTTCTAGTAACCAGACGACTTCGTTTAGTAATGAGACGGCTCTTATTAGGGTCCTGACCTGGTTCAGAGTCACCTGATTGCCCGAAACAGTTGAGAGCGCATTGTGGATATGGGACTCTCATGAGCGGCAGAGCACTCCTGCGGGGGAAAGTTCGATGTCTTTCTCTGATAACACAGGGATTCTGGGCGGGGTACGCGGAGAGGAGCCTAAGGTGAGGTTCGCGGTTGGCTGGCGGGCCACTGCATACCCTTCCCGCGCGGTTGCGCGGAGCGGACGCGACCCTTCCAGCTCCACCGGATCCGGCGCGGCCCGGTGACCCGGACCGAGCAGCCGACCATGAGTATCGAGCCAGGCACGCCGATGCGGAAGGTCATACCGCCGCGGCTGGTGGGGCCGTACCTCAACGGGCAGCGCTCCATCATCGCCGGTTTCGTCTACCGCGGGCGCGACGTCGCCTTCCGCGATCCGGCGGAATGCTTTGTCGCCCTCGGCCTCGGCTACGAAGGCTCCGAATTCACCGCCGAAATGCCGGAGGTCTACTTCCTCTCCTGGCTGGCGCGGGAGATGGACACGTACGTCGCGGCCTCGGGGCCGGGTGAGCCCGGCGGCGGATGGCAGGAGCTGTCCCCCTCGGCCCGCGCCACCATGGCCACCTCACACGTCCGGGTGATTCCCGAGTTCTACACCGATCCCATGCCGATTCCGGTGGGTGCCTCCATATCCCGGCTCACCGTGCGGGGCGATGACCTCGTCGCCCGCTACGACGGGCTGGCGTGGCGGCGGCCGACAAGGGAGGTCTGAGGCATGCGATACCGGCTCATGGCGAGCTTCCAGGGTGCTTCCTATCAGGCGGGCGTTGGGCCGTCCGACGAAGAGGTCACCTTGTTCGCGGCCTGCCCGCCGCCGGAGGAGCTCGGCTTCCGCTCCTCGTCCGGCCACTGGCGCAAGCGGGTCAGCGTGGACGAGATCGCCGCCCTGTGGGAGGCGCGCCCCATCGGGCGGTACCGCGGCGAGCGCTGCATGGTGCTGGACGACCTGGGCGAACGGCTGCACATCGCCTATCTGGGCCGCGACCTGTACATGGCGAAGCAGCTCGGCTTCTGGGAGGTGGACCGCGGCGTGTTCGAGGTCGTGGTGCCGCGCCAGGAGATCAACGAACTGCGGGAGGAGCGGGGCGAGTACGAGCTCGCGCTGCTCGACCCGGCCGACGCCAGCCCGCCCGGGTCCTGGGAAAACGGCCACCGGGAGACCTGGGCGTCCAACCCGCGGGACTACGGTTACGCGCCCGACACGGGCCCGCTCCGCCAGATCGGCGGGCCGCGGGAACTGATCGACACCGGCCCGTCCTGGCCCAGCGCGGGCGAGCCGGGCAGCTGGAACGGTGGCAACTCGGGTTCCGGCGGCTGGGACGCGCGCGACGAGCATGCCCAGGATCCGCGCGACACCGGGACCTGGGCCGCCGCGGGCGATCTGGATCGGCCGGACCCGACGGAGCCCCGGGGCCGGGGCGGCTGGCGGGCCCGGGACACCGGGGGCTGGGAAGCACCCGACACCGGCACCTGGAGCGCCCGTGAGGTCGCCGAGCTGGCCGCGCGCGAGGGTCGCGAGGGTTACGACGCCCGCGCCGCGGCGGACGCCCGGGCCACCGGCGGGTGGAGCGCGCGTGAGATCGCCGAAGCGACCGCGCGGGAGGCGCGGAACGGTCCGGGCGGCAATGGCTGGGGCGCCGACGCCGCGGCGCGGGACGCCCGGGACGCCCTCGGCCCGCGTAACACCGGCGGATGGGCCGCCCGCGACGTCGCCGACGCGGCGGCGCGGGATGCCGGGGACACCGGCGGCTGGAGTACCCGCTCCCGCCACGACACCGGGGATTGGAACGGCCGGGACGCGGCGGGCGCCGCGGCCCGGGACGCGCGGAACGGTCACGGCTCAATGGACCGGGACCGCCGCGAGGTCCAGCCGGGCAGCTGGCGGGAGCCCAGCCGGTGGGATCCGCAGCACCAGGACACGCTCTCCTGGAACCCCGTCACCGCAGGCGAATGGGAGGCACCCAGCCCCGCCGCCCCCGCGTCGCCTGCGGCGTGGAATTCACGTCCGGGCAGCCACGCGCGGCCGCCCCTCGGGCCCGGCAGCGACCCGGCCGCGGACTGGGAACCGAACGAAGTGCTGCGCCCCACGAACACCCATCAGCGGACCCCGGACGCAGCGGCAGCCTGGCACGGCTCCCCCGCCCCCGGGGATCTGGGCCGGTGGGGCCAGCCCGCGCCGGTCAACGCGCCGGTCAACGGGTGGGGCACCCCGCCGCGGCTCGCCATCACCGGCGCCCCGCCGGCCGCGCCGCAGGCGCCGCAGCCCGCTCCCGTGATGCCCGCCGAGATGGTCTACGACGATCCGCCGCTGGCCCGCGAAACGGCCGCCATGAGCCGGGCTCATGGCAATTCCGTGGGCCGTCACACCAATGCCGGCCGGAGATCAGGCCGCAGGAACCGGGTGACCGCGCAGGCCGTCTTCTCCCAGCTGCTGGAGCAGGCGTCCATCCCGCAGTCGGCGTATGC
>JBEKCN010000147.1:0-7140 GCA_050014855.1 Streptosporangiaceae bacterium
AGGGTTCTCGCATACGTATACGTCCGAGGCGGGCACTGCCATCCGGAACGAACCGGTGAGGGAGCGGAGCGTCAGCCACCAGCCGCGGACGGGACCGTCGTACTGGACTTCAACCGGGCGGTGAACCTGCCGTGCGCTTACACCGATCTGGCCACCTGCCCGCTGCCGCCGGCGGAGAACCAGCTGCCCGTCGCGATCGAGGCCGGCGAGAAGATTCCTTACGAGCGCCGCTGAGTCCGCGACACTGGGGGGACCCCAGCGGCGGGCACGGGATCTGCCTCATCCCCGTCTGCTGGGGTCGGCGAGCAGGAGCAGGCCGCGGATGCACGCATCGAGGACCAGTGCTATCAGCGCGATGCAGATGATCCCGGAGAGGACGAGGGCGGTATTGAGGTAGTCGCCCGCCTGCTGGATCAGGTAGCCAAGGCCGCTGGTGGCCGCGATGAGCTCGGCGGCGACGATACTGGTCCAGGCGCCGGCCATGGAGATGCGCATCCCGGTCAGGATGCCGGGCAGCGCGGACCGGAGCTGCACGTGCAGCAGGGTGTAGAGGCGGGACGCGCCGAGCGTCCGGGCGCACAGCCGCAGGTCCTCCGGCACCTCGTCGAGCGCGGCGACGCTGGTGATCGCCATGATCGGGGTGACCCCGATGACGATCAGGACTTCCTTGGGCAGCTCCCCGATCCCGAACCAGATGATGAACAGCGGGATGAAGGCGAGCGGCGGCAGCGGGCGGAGGACCTCGATGACCGGGTCGATCAGGTGCCGCATCACGCGGGAGGCAGACATGGCCGAGCCCAGGGTCACCCCGGCGACGACGCCGATTGCGAAGCCGAGCAGGATGCGGCGCAGGCTGGTGAGTGCGTCATACCAGAGCGGCGAGCCCTGCGACGGGTACGGCCGGTCAAGGTAATGCCAGAACGTCGAGAGGGTCTGGGTGACCGACGGCAGGAACACCGGGTCCCTGATGAACGTCGCGACGATCTGCCACACCACGGCGAGGCCGATGAGGCCGGCCGCGCCGGTGGCCAGCCGGCGGCCCCGTGCCCGGCGCCTGGCCCGCCGGTACGCAGCAAGGTCATCGCGCTCAGCGCGCTCGTCCAGTCCGTCCTGGTCCTCCCGGCCCAGCAGGGCCGCGACCGCCTCCTCGTCGTCGGCGACGGGACGCTCGCCCAGGGAGCGCCAGACTGACATGATTCACACTCCACAGCAAGATTCGGGGGGCCGGCCCGCTGGCCTGCCCGCGTCTGGCGGCCATGGCTGGCCGGTGCGGTTCATACGGTCAGCGATGCCCGGATCTTCCGCTTGGCGGTGAGGAAGGATTCGGTATCGGCATCGACGGCATGCCGGGGCCGGCCGATCGGGATGTCGATGACCTCCTGGATGCCCGGCGGCCGGCCGCCCATCACCGCGACCCGGTCGCCGAGCAGCACCGCCTCCTCGATGTCATGCGTCACGAAGATGATGGTGGTCCGGTACTGCTCCCACATGCCCAGCAGGAAGTCGTGCATGCGCAGCCGGGTGATGGCGTCGAGGGCACCGAACGGCTCGTCCATGAGCAGCAGCTGCGGCCGGGTGACGATGGCACGGGCGAATGCCGCCCGGTGCTGCATCCCGCCGGAGAGCTCGTGCGGGAACGCGTCGCCGAACTTAGCGAGGCCGACCGTGCCGAGGATCGCGTCCGCCTCCGCATCCAGCTCCGGGTCGTCCCGCTCGTTCAGCCCGCTAGCCCGCTGCGCCTTGGGGCCGAACAGGATGTTCTTCCTCGTGGTGAGCCACGGGAACAGCATCGGGGTCTGGAACAGCATGCCCCGGTCGGGGGACGGCCCACGGACCGGCCGTCCCCCGACCGTGACGGTGCCCTCGTCCTGCTCGAGGGCACCGGCCACGATCCGGAGCAGGGTGGATTTGCCGCAGCCCGACGGCCCGAGCAGGCAGACCAGCTCCCCGGCGCGGACTTCCAGGCTGATTCCAGCGAGCGCCACGGTGCGGCGGCCACCCCTGCGGAATGTCTTGCCGACCGAGTCGATCACCACGTCGGCCCCGTAAGCCTTAGCTGGGGCAGCCACCGGACAGTGCCTTCTTGACGAAGGTGATGTCGATGTGCTGCGCGATCTGCGCCGCCGGCGGGGCGGACGTGAGCCTTCCCTGCGAGACCAGGAACGTGCCGGTCTGCTGGTAGGCCTGGACGATGCGGCTGCTCGGGTCGTGCAGGGTGGAACCGAGCCAGTACAGCTGCTGGCTGGGCGGGATGAAAGGATAGCCCTCGGTCGCCGTCACGATCTGCTGGGGGTTACCCGTGATGCCCTGCACCCCGGCGCTCGCGGTCAGATACTTGGCCGCGTCCGGCCCGGTCATGTCCCTGCTGCCCTGCAGCTCGGCGCACACGTAATCCTGCACCAGCGTGGGTTCACTCTTGATGACGCTGCTGGCGACCGCGATCACGTCGAGGCCGGGGATGCCCAGCTTGGCGATCTGCTCGGCGTTGACCAGCGAGTGATCGCCCTTCGCGATCAGGTCGGTCGCCGGCGCACCGTATACGTAGGCGGCGTCAATCGCGCCGGACAGGGCGGCGGCGCCCGCGGAGGGCTCGCTGGCGAAGCTGACGACCTTGACCTTGCCGGTCAGGTGCTCCAGCGCCAGGTAGCCCAGCAGCTCATAGTCCTCCGACGAGCCGACCAGGACGCCCACGGACTTGCCGGCCAGCTGGCTCGGCGAGGTAATCGACTTGGGGACGAGCAGCTGGTCGTCGTCGAAGCCCCACCCCATGACGACGGTGACCCCGGTGTTGATCCCGATGGCCGCCGTGGCCGGCGGGTTACCGACGCCGCTGATGGCCTGCACGGAGCCGCTCTTCATCTCGGCGATGGCGGTGACGCCCGCATCGAACGGCACGGTGTGCAGGTGCGCGGGGATGGTCTTTTCCAGCGACGGCTGGCTCAAGATGATGCTGTCCGGGCTGGCGACAGTCCCCTGGCTAACCGAGATGGTGAAGTTCGGCAACGTCGCAGGCGCGGAGCTGCCGCCCTGGGTGACTGCCCAGATGATGAGGGCGACGGCGACGACGACGACCACGGCGATGGTCCCGTAGATCCGGCGTCTTCTGCGCTTGTAGACGGGCAGCGGCTTGCCTGCCGTAGTGTTGGTGTCAGCTGAACTGCTCATTGGCCTGTCTTTTCCCTCGGGATTATTCGGAAGTGCGGGCACGGCCCGGCCGCGGCCAAGCCGTGCCCGGCCGTCAGTCGGTCGCGCCGCTGCGGTAGTAGGCCGTCGCGTCGCCCTTCAGCGACACGCTCGGTCGGCCATCGACGCCGACCGGCACCGGGCCCGCGACCGTGACCCGCTCGCCGCGCCGGTGCGCGGTGCCGTAGTCGAAGATTGCGTAGTGCTGGGTCGCCCGGTTGTCCCAGATCGCGAGGTCCCCCTCGCGCCAGTGCCAGCGGACCGTCTGCTCGGGACGGGTGACGTACTCCTGCAGGATCCGGATCAGGTCGCGTGATGCCTGCGGCGAGAACCCGAGCACGGTCCGCGCGAAGCCGCCGAGCACGAGCGAGTGCTCACCGGTCTCCGGGTGTACCCGCACGGCCGGATGCTCGGTCTCGTAGACGGTGGACAGGAATTCCTCCTGCGCCGCCTCGACCGCAGGGTCGACGCGCTCGCCCCGGCCGTAGACCGCTGCGTAATCGTGGTCGTTGGTGTGCACGATCCGCAGCCGGTCGGCCAGGTCCCGCAAGTCGGCCGGCAGGCTCTCGTAGGCGGTCACCGTGTTGGCCCAGATCGTGTCCCCGCCCACCGGCGGGATGACGACGGCGTGCAGCAGGGTGAAGGCCGGCGGCCGGTCGACGAAGGTCACGTCCGTGTGCCAGTGGTTGGCCCGGCCGCCCTTGCTGGAGTCGATCTCCTCGAGGAGAGGCTGGCCCGGCGGCGACGCGAGGGTCGGATGGCCGAGCGTCAGCGGGCCGAGCCGCTCAGCGAAGGCCACCTGCCTGGCGTAATCGAGGCTCTGGTCGCGCAAGAAGACCACCTTGTGGTCGAGCAGCGCGTGGCGTACCTGGGCTACCGCATCGTCGCTGAGTACATCGCCGGTGTCGATGCCGGTGATCTCGGCGCCGATGTTGCCGGCCAGCCTGATGACGCCGGCATGTGTCTTCGTGCCGATGATTTCGGTCATGGGGTGCCTCTTCGATCGGGGGACGAATCGATCAGGGGACGAGCGGGCGGCAGCAGTTGCGCGCGGAGCTGGGCAGCGGGCTGGCCGCGTGTGGCCGCGGAAGGGGCCGGCGGTCAACCGGCACGGGCCGGATGGGGCGCAGGCGTTGACCCGGATGCAGCGCATTTGCTGCGCGCCATGACGCTGCGGCAGAGGTATCCGGCAGCGCGCCGGCCGAGACGCACGACGCGCCGCCGTCAGACCGGGCGGGGGGAGATCGCGCTGGCCACGCGGACCCGGTCCGCGTAACAGCGCTCCATACCGTCCTGAATCGTCATGAACAGAACATGTCAGGTCGCCGCGACCTTGTCAATATTCCCGATCAGTATTATAGGAATATTCCTGGTCAATGGCCGGGTTACGGGCAGGCGTGACCCCGCCCGGGCACGTCTGCGGCGTCTACCGGCATGTGCCGCGGCTCATGCGCTTATCTCCTGGTCAGTGCCGGCCGGGCGTCACGGACTGGCGGCCTGGCCGGAGGCGCCGGATGAGCAGGTATATCTGGCGGCCAAAGGCCAGGCGGCCTGGGTGCCCGAGGCTTGTCCGGCGGGGGGCCGACAGCTATTGTCTAGTAAGACAACTCAATTAGTAGACAATAGCGCAGGCGAACGGCGCTGCCGGGAGGCGGGCCATCGCGTTCGCGCCGGCCGTCATCGGAGCCCGGTGCCCGGGCGGCCGATGCGGGCCGGATCGCCGTACCGGACTCCGCACCAGTGGGGGCATCATGAGCAGCACGTCAACGGCTGTCCCGCCCTCCGCCGGAGAGTGGCTCGCACACCTCAGGCGCGAGGTCAGCCGGTTCGTGGAAGTGGCGGCCCGCTCGCCACTGCAGGTGCACGTGCCCAGTTACCCCGCCTTCACGGTGGAGACCCTGTCCGCCCATATCGGCCGGGTGCTGCGGGCCTTCCAGGCCACCGTCGCCGTAGGCTCCGCCGTGCAGGACGAGGTCATTGAGGCCCCCACGGGGCAGGCAATCGTCGGGTGGGTTCAGGCAGGCCTGGAGCCGCTGCTGACGTCGCTCAGCAAGGTGCCGCCGGACCAGCCCGTGGCCTTCCCCCATGACGCCGGCGACCGGCCGGCTGCCCTGATCGCCCCACTACTCGCTCGGCCCGCCTCGGCGGCGCGCTCGCGCATGCGGGTGACGCGCTCCTTGATCTGCGTCGGGGTCTCGCCCCAGGCCAGGTACACGTCCGTCTGCCTGGCGGCGGCCCGCTCGGCGGCCGGGCTCGCGCCGCCGAAGAAGATCCGCGGCAGCGCGTACGGGGCGAAGCCGATGCTCGCGCCCTCGATGTCGTAGTGCTTCCCGGAGAAGCTGAACGGGTCGTCGGGGCCGGACGCGCTGACCCCGCGCAGCACGGCCAGGAACTCCTCGGTGCGCTCGTAGCGATGGTCGTGGCCGAGATGGTCGCCGAACCGGCGCTGCTCGGCCGGGTCGCCGCCGGTGACGATGTTGAGCAGCAGCCGCCCGCCAGAGACCCGCTGGAACGTCGCCGCCTGCTGCGCGGCCAGCGTGGGCGAGATAAAGCCCGGCCGGAACGCGACGAGGAACTTGAGCCGCCTGGTCACCTGGGACAGGGCCGCGGTGAAGATCCACGCGTCCTCGCACCACGTGCCCGTGGGCGTGAGCACGGCCTCGTAGCCGAGCTGCTCGGCCGAGCGGGCCACCTGTCCGAGGTAGTCGATCGTCGGGGCACGGAAGTCCGTGATCGCCGGCAGCGACTTCTGCGAGCCGTCGCCCGAGCCCACGATGTCGCGGCTGTCGCCGTTCGTGGGAAGGTACCAGTGCACGTGAATGCTCACGTATCAACCTATCCGCACAATGTCTGCTAGTCTCCGTCAGCCTCCGGCCCGGCGGGCCAGGTCCTTGCCGCATCGGCCGCGGCGCGTCGCGTCTGTCGACTAAGTCTATCGGAATAATTGACTATAGGAGCTTTCGCCGGTTACCGTCATGTTCGCGCGATTCTTTGTCGCGAACTTTTCCTACCGGGAGGAATTCAGCCTCCCCGTCACTGGGGAGCGGCTCCGCGTCCTCGCGACCGAGATCGTCCCCGCACTTGGCTGGCGCCCATCACTACTGGAAGGTTCTCATGCCTGAGCCCCGCCCAGGCCATGTCATCCTCGGGGTCAACGTCCTGGTTCTCGGCTACCTGCCCGCAGCCTGGCTGTGGGATCCCCGGCTGACCGCCCGCTCCCCGCTTTACGACGCAGGCGCTGGTGCCGGATGCGCGTGCCGAAGAGTTCTTCGACGTGGCAACAGGCCTGCGGGACAGCTTCGACGACGGCGCCTTCCGCCGCAACCAGGGCTCGGGCGTCTACTTCGACCCGGCCGCGCTGCACCGGCTCGATCACACCGGGCGGCACCTGCGGGTCGCGGGTCCGCTCAACATCGCCCGCCCGCCGCAGGGCAGGCCGGTCATCGTGGCAGGCGGGGGCGTCCGAGGCAGGCCGCGACCTCGCCGCCCGGGTCGCGGACGTGATCTTCACCCACCAGCCAGGGCTGGCCGCCGCGCAGGCGTTCTACCTGGAGATGAAGGAGCGCGCGGCCAGCCACGGCAGGACCTCAGGCCCGGCGGCGGCGACCACGTCCGAGACGTCCGAGCCCGGCGCGAAAGGCAGGCGCAGCGGTGGCCGCATCTCCTCGGGGAAGTTCGCGAAGCCCGTCCGGGCGTACCAGTCCGACGGGTTCAGGCAGGCCGAGCCGAATTTGGCAGCTGCCACGGGGCGGAGGCGGCTGGATCAGTTCCCCGCCCGGTCCATCTATCTATTATTCCGATCGTTTTAGTAGACTTTTAACGGCCCAGAGCTAGAGAGGTGGAGTTCAGATGACGACGGCCGTCCGCTTCGAGGTCAGTAAGGCCAGTCCCTGGCTGGGAGCCGAAGCAGGGGTGGATCTGACTGCCCAGCCGGTAGAAGCCTCAGCGGCCCGATGA
>JBEKCN010000148.1:0-7138 GCA_050014855.1 Streptosporangiaceae bacterium
CCGGGAAGTTTGACTGAGGCCATGGGGTCTCACAGGACAACGGCGCGAGGGCCAGTGCGTGCTCGCACCGCCAGGTCCGGCGCCCGGAGGGAGTGGCCATGACGGTGAAAACTGAGGATGCCGCGGCTGGAAGATCTGGTGCGCGGGAATCTGCCCGGCGCCCGGGGCAGACCGGGACGGTGAAGCAATTGAGTCGCGCGGATCGGGTGGCCCGGGGCAAGGACGCCCGGACGGCGGCTCCGCTGGAGTCGCATGCGGAGTTCGCTCCGGCCGCGAACCGGGATCCGGTGGGGCTGCTGCTGGAGCAGGAAAAGACGCGGGTGCCGGACCTGGTGCCGGTGCGGCACGGGCGGATGCTGGTGTCGGCGTTCACGTTCTACCGGGGCGCGGCGCTGCCGATGGCAGCCGACCTGGCCACCACTCCCACCTCCGGGCTGCGGGTGCAGCTGTGCGGAGACGCCCACCTGTCGAACTTCGGCGCGTTCGCCTCGCCGGAGCGCAGCCTGGTCTTCGACGTCAACGACTTCGACGAGACCCTGCCCGGGCCGTTCGAGTGGGACGTCAAGCGGCTGGCCGCGAGCCTGACGGTGGCGGGACGGGACAACGGGTTCGGCGCCAAGGACTGCCGCAAGATCACTCTGGCGGCGGGAGAAGGTTACCGCACCGCGATACGCGGGTTCGCGGACCAGACCTTCATGGACGTCTGGTACACGCACGTGGACATCGAGCCGGTCCTGGCCAAGTTCCAGTCCCAGATAAAGGCGAAAAGCTACAAGGAAACCCAGAAGATGCTGGCCAAGGCCCACACCAGCGACACCATGAAGGCCGTGGGCAAGCTGACCACCGTGGTCGACGGGCAGCGGCGGATCATCAGCCAGCCCCCGCTGATCGTCCCGGTCGAGGATCTCTACCCCGACCTGGAGGCCGACGCGATCTACCAGCTGATCCACACCGTGCTAGGCAAGTACCAGCGCACCCTGCAGTCCGACCGGCGGCACCTGCTCGAGCAGTTCGCCATGGTGCAGGTGGCCCGCAAGGTGGTGGGGGTCGGCAGCGTTGGCACCCGCGCCTGGGTCCTGCTGATGGACGCCGCCGACGGCGTCGAGCCGTTGTTCCTGCAGGCCAAGGAGGCCCAGCCGTCGGTCCTGGCGGAGTACGCCGGGCGCAGCGTGTACAGCAACCAGGGCGAGCGCGCCGTGGCCGGGCAGCACCTGATGCAGGCCGAAAGCGACATCTTCCTCGGCTGGACCCGCGTCCCCAACCCCCTCGACGGGATCGACCGCGACTTCTACGTCCGCCAGCTGAAGGACTGGAAATTCTCCGTGCCGATCGAGCTGATGGTCCCGAAGGGCATGACGCTGTACGCCCGGCTGTGCGGGGCGACCCTGGCCCGGGCGCACGCCCGCTCCGGGGACCGCATCGCGCTGGCCGCCTATCTCGGCGGCTCGGACAAGTTCGACCAGGCCATCGCCGACTTCGCCGAAACCTACGCCGACCAGAACGAACGCGACTACGCCGCGCTCAAGACCGCCGCGAAAGAAGGCAAGATCGAAGTTAGCACCCAGATCTAAGCGGCACCCACGGTCTGCGGGTACTCATTGCCGAGGAAGCGCTCGGCGGCCTTGACTGCGGCCACGCCGAGCGGCTCGCCATGGGCCCTCGGAGTGTCCTCGACCGGGAGCCGTAGCCGATGTGGCTGTGCACCAGGATCAGCGTGGGGATGCCCGGCTTCGGCCTTGAACGCGTGCAGGGCGCGGGCCACCTGGTGGAGGTCATTCGCGTCGCCGACGGTGGTCACGTTCCAGCCGTAGGCGGCGACGTCCGGTCCTGGGGGCCCGGGCGTTTTTCCACCTAGGTGAAACGGCCCGGCAGGTGATGCCGGGCCGCCTGGCTGAGTGTGAGCCTGGCGGGTGATGGACAGCGACCGCGGTGATCGACTTCCTCCGCGAGGCCGATGCCGTGATCGCGTGCCGTGATCGCGGCGGGCGAACCGGCCGTCAGCCACCGATGACGCCCCCGCCGGGATCGAGGACGGCGATGCAAGGTCATGAGCGGCAGGATCAGGTGAGTAGCAGCCGGTGGAAACTCCGCTGGAAACTACAGTAAGGGGTAGTGGTGGCAGTAGCAGTCGGCATCGATCTTGGTACCACCAATTCGGTCATCGCCGCGGTAGAAGGCGGGAAGCCGACGGTAGTCCCCAACGCCGAGGGGGCACGCACCACTCCCTCGGTGGTGGCCTTCACCGAGCAGGGTGACCGTCTGGTCGGCCAGCTGGCCAGGCGCCAGGCCATATTGAATCCGAAGGGCACGATCTACTCCGCGAAGAGGTTCATCGGGCGGCGCTACGACGAGGTCGCGAGCGAGCTCGGCGCGGTGTCCTTCGACGTGGTGGCCGGACCTGACGGCGCTGCGCGGTTCGATATCCGCGGCAGGCAGTACGCACCGGAGGAGATCTCGGCGCTGGTCTTGCGCAAGCTCACCGAGGACGCTGCGAAGTTCCTCGGGGAGAAGGTCACCGAGGCCGTCATCACTGTGCCCGCGTACTTCAATGACGCGCAGCGGCAGGCCACCAAGGACGCGGGGCGCATCGCCGGGCTGGACGTGCTGCGGATCATCAATGAGCCCACGGCGGCCGCCCTCGCCTACGGCCTGGACAAGAAGAAGAACGAGACCGTGCTCGTGTTCGACCTGGGCGGCGGAACGTTCGACGTCAGCGTCCTGGACATCGGCGACGGGGTGGTCGAGGTGCGTGCCAGCGCCGGCGACACGCATCTGGGTGGTGACGACTTCGACCGCCGCGTCGTCGATTACCTCGCGGATGAGTTCAAGCGGGACACCGGCATCGACGTCCGCAACGACCCGCAGGCGCTGCAGCGGCTGTTCGAGGCCGCGGAGAAGGCGAAGGTAGAGCTGTCCTCGGTCACCCAGACGTCGGTCAGCCTGCCGTTCCTCACCGCGGATGCAGCCGGGCCCAAGCACCTGAACACCACGCTGATGCGGTCGACGTTCGACCAGCTCACCGCGGACCTGGTCGAACGCACCACCAAGCCGGTCCAGCAGGCCATGGCGGACGCCAAGCTGACCGCCGCTGACATCGACGAGGTGATCCTGGTCGGCGGGTCCACCCGGATCCCCGCGGTGCAGAACCTGGTCCGGCGGCTGACTGGGGGCAAGGACCCGAACATGACGGTCAACCCGGATGAGGTGGTCGCTGTGGGCGCGGCGGTCCAGGCCGCGGTCATCAAGGGCGAGGTTCAGGACGTGCTGCTGCTCGATGTCACGCCACTGTCGCTCGGCATCGAGACGCTCGGTGGGCGCATGACCAAGGTGATCGAGCGCAACACCACGATCCCCGCGCGTCGCACCGAGGTGTTCAGCACGGCTGAGGACAACCAGCCCGCCGTCGACGTCGTGGTGCTCCAGGGCGAGCGCGAGCGGGCGGCCGACAACCGGGTCCTCGGCCGGTTCCGGCTGGAGAACATCCGGCCCGCCCCACGGGGCGAGCCGCAGATCGAGGTCACCTTCGACATCGACGCGAACGGCATCCTGAACGTTTCCGCCCGGGACAAGGACACCGGGGGAGAGCAGCGCATCACCATCAGCGAGAGCTCTAACCTGGACACGGCAGAGGTAGACCGGATGGTCGCCGACGCCGAGCAGCACCGTGCCGACGACCGGCAGCTACGCGAGCTGACCGACGCCCGCAACGAGCTCGATTCCGTGGCCTACCAGGTGGAACGGCGCCTCGGCGAACTCGGGGGCGCGGTGGCGGTGCACGAGAAAGCCCGGGCCGAGACGCTGGTCGCCGATGCGCGGCAGGCTATCGCCGATCAGGCACCTCTGGACCGGGTCCGGTCGCTGACCAGTGAACTCCAGCAGGTCGACCAGAGCCTCGGCACATCCGCGTCCGGGGCCTCCGGCCGGCCCGGTCCCGGCCCGTCAGGCCAGGGCGCGGCGGGCCAAGCGCCCGGCGACGATGACGTGATCGACGCGGAGTTCACCACTGATGACTGACCAAGCGCGCGAGGGCGATCCGCGCTACGGCGGCGACGAGCCGCGGTCCCCTGGTGGCTCAGCCGGCCAGCCGCCGCCCGCGGTCCCCGGCGGCCAGCCGCAGGGTAATGGCATGCCGCCCGGAACCTCAGCCGCTGGCGACCGCGCCGGCTCCGGGCCCAGCCTGGACGCCCTGCAGGCACGGATCGCCGAACTGGAAGATCAGCTGCTGCGCGCCCTAGCCGACGTGGACAATATGCGCAAGCGGTGCGCCCGGGACATCGAGCGGGCGCGGTCTGGGGAGCAGGCCCGCGTCGCGAGCGAATGGCTGCCGGTGCTGGACAACCTGGACCTCGCGCTGGCGCATGCCGACGCCGACCCGGCCGTCATCATCGATGGGGTCCGGGCGGTCCGGGATCAGGCGGCCTCCGTCGTGCAGCGGCTGGGCTTTCCCCGCCGGGACGACGTCGGTACGGTCTTTGACCCGTCCCGTCACGACGCGATCGGCTCCAGGGCAGGTACCGACGCCAAGGCCGGGACCGTGGTCGAGGTCCTGCGGCCAGCCTATGGCGAGGGCGACCATCAGCTGCGGCCCGCGCTGGTGGTGGTGGCGACGGACGGCTGATGGCACAGCCCCGCGACTTCTACGAGATCCTGGGTGTGAGCAGGACCGCCACCCGGGATGAGATCCAGCAGGCCTACCGGAAGCTCGCCCGTGCCCACCATCCCGACGTCAATAAAGACCCGGCTGCAGAGGACCGGTTTAAGGACGTCTCCGAAGCCTACGACGTCCTGTCCGATCCGGATACCCGGCGCCGCTACGACGAGTTCGGGCCGGACTTCCGGCGGGTTCCGGAGGGCGTTGACCCCGATACCTGGAATCGCGCCAGATCTGCTGGTCCCCGGGGGGCCGGGGCGGGTCCCGGGCGCCGAGCGGCCGGGCCGGCGGCAGACACCGGCTTCACCACGGGGTCCGGGGAGAACATCGACCTCGACGACCTGCTCGGCGGGCTGTTCGGCGGCCGGGCGGGCCGGGGCTGGGGACCCATCCCCGGCGCGGACCAGGAAGCCGTCGTTGAGCTGACCGTGGAGGAGGCGTACCACGGCACCCGCCGTTCGGTCACCTTGGAGGGCGGCGGCCAGACGCGGACCCTGGAGGTCACCATCCCGGCCGGCGTCACCAACGACCAGCGGATCCGGCTGGCCGGCCAGGGGGGCCGGGGCACCGAGGGCGCCAGCGCGGGCGACCTGTTCCTCATCGTCCGCGTCGCCCGGCACCCCCGGTACCGAGTCGAGGGCCGGGACCTCCATGTCGAACTGCCGGTTGCCCCGTGGGAGGCGGCGCTCGGCACGACTGCCGCCGTCGACACCCCGGACGGCGAGGCCAAGGTGAAGGTGCCCGCGGGCACCTCGAGCGGCCGCCGCCTGCGACTGCGAGGCCGCGGCCTGCCGAATCCCCGGGGAACGCCGGGTGACCTGCTCGCCGAGGTCAAGATCATGGTTCCGGGGAAGCTGTCGCCCGAGGAACGGCGCCTGTTCACCGAACTCACCGCCACGTCGACCTTCAGCCCGAGGAAGCGCCAATGAACCAGGATGCGCCTGTGAACCCGCCGGTGACGGTGAGGTACGCACTGTCCAGGCCCGCGCGCCTTGATCTTGAATCGTTTGCCCGTGTCACCGGAACGCACCCGGACCTGGTCCGCCGGCTGGTGACGCTGGGCATCCTGGACGCGGAAACCGACGCGGCGGGGCGGCTGTGGTTCGTCCCGGCCCAGCGCGCGCAGATGGCCCGTGTCCAGCGCCTGCGCGCCGGGTTGGCCGTCAACTATGCGGCCGTCGGTCTTATCGCTGACCTGCTGGACCGGATCGCGGCGCTCGAGATGGCAGCGCGCGGCAACTCGTTGCGAGATGGAGGTCCGCAGTGGACCCGAACAAACTGACGCAGAAGTCGCAGGAAGCGCTGCACGACGCGCAGACCAAGGCGCTCCGCTTCGGCCACACCGAGGTGGACGGGGAGCATCTGCTCCTTGCCTTGCTCGACCAGCCCGACGGCCTGGCCCCCCGGCTGCTCACGCAGACGGATGTGGATACCGGTCGGCTGCGGACTGAACTGGAGGCGGAGCTTGGCCGCCGCCCGCGGGTCAGCGGCCCGGGCGCGGCGCCAGGCCAGGTCGCCGTCACCCAGGGTCTGTCCCGCCTGCTGGATACCGCGGAACGCGAGGCCGGCCGGCTCAAGGACGAGTATGTGTCCGTCGAACATCTGCTCATGGCCATGATCGACGAGGGCGCCACGTCCAGCACAGGCCGCCTGCTGCAGCAACACGGCCTCGGCCAAGACAGGTTTCTGGAACAGCTAACGAAAATCCGCGGCCATCAGCGAGTGACCTCCGCCATGCCGGAGGCCGCCTATGAGGCCCTGGAGAAATACGGGCGCGATCTGGTCGCCGATGCCGCCGCGGGCCGGATCGACCCGGTCATCGGTCGGGATGCGGAGATCCGCCGTGTGGTGCAGATCCTGTCCCGCAAGACCAAGAACAACCCGGTCCTGATCGGCGACCCGGGTGTCGGCAAGACCGCCATCGTCGAGGGCCTGGCCCAGCGGATCCACCGCGGCGACGTACCAGAAGGGCTGCGCGACAAGGTCATTTTCAGCCTGGATATGGGCTCGCTGCTGGCCGGCGCGAAGTACCGCGGCGAGTTCGAGGAGCGGCTGAAGGCGGTCCTGTCCGAGGTCGTCGCGGCGGCCGGGCGCATCCTGCTGTTCATCGACGAGGTGCACACGGTCGTCGGTGCGGGGGCGGGGGAGGGGGCCATGGACGCGGGTAACATGCTCAAGCCGATGCTGGCCCGCGGTGAGCTGCACATGATCGGTGCCACCACGATCGATGAGTACCGCAAGCACATCGAGAAGGACGCGGCCCTGGAGCGGCGGTTCCAGCCGGTTCTCGTCGATGAGCCATCGGTCGAGGATGCCATCTCCATCCTGCGCGGCCTGCGGGAGCGGCTGGAGATATTCCACGGGGTCAAGATCTCCGACAGCGCGCTGATCGCCGCGGTGACCCTGAGCCACCGGTACATCTCCGACCGGTTCCTGCCGGACAAGGCGATCGACCTGGTGGACGAGGCGTGCGCGATGCTCCGCACC
>JBEKCN010000149.1:0-8803 GCA_050014855.1 Streptosporangiaceae bacterium
TGGACGCCGAGCTGGAGCGGGCCAGGCAACGGGCCGACGACCTGAAGGACCGCGGCGCGCGCTGGCACCAGGTGCTGAACGACGGGATCGCCGACCTCAACGCCGACGTCGACTACGATTTGCGGGACCGGATGCGAGTCATCGTCCGGGAAGCAGAAACGTTGCTGGACGGTGCCGACCCCGGGAAGATCTGGGAGCAGTTCGCCGCGCAGGTGGAGGACCAGGCCGCCGCGGCCGCGGCGGCGAACTTCCTGTGGGCCAGCGAGCGGGCGCGCTGGCTGGCCGCGCAGGTGGCCGATCTGTTCGCGGAGGACGGTGCCCAGTCGCTGCCCCAGCTGCGCACGGCCAGCGCCGTGGTGCCGGGGACGATCGCTGAGATGGACCGGCCGGGCGGAGAGAAGTTCGGCGTCGGCCAGAAGGCGTTCATCGGGATGCGCGGTGGTTACATGGGCACCTTGATGGCGGGTATGTACTCCACGTTCATGGGCCTGACCTTGCTGAACCCGTTCTCTGCCGCGGCGGGGCTGCTCATGGGCGGTAAAATGGTGCGCGACGAGAGCCGGCGCCTACTCGACCGGCGTCGGATGGAGGCCAAGAACACGGTGCGCCGTTACGCGGACGACGTTTCGTTCCAGGTGGGGAAGCAATCACGGGATATGCTCCGCTACATGCAACGTGAACTGCGGGATTACTTCATGGCCCGCAGCGAGGAGCTGGTCCGGTCGGCGCAGGAGTCGCTGATCGCCACGGAACGAGCCCGGCAGGGCGGTGAGGCGGAACGGCGGCAGCGCATCGCCGACCTGCACGCGGAACTCGAGCGGATCGCCGCTCTGGAACACGAGGGGCAGGCCCTGGCGCTTGCTGCCGAGTAGGCCGGGCTCCTGGCTGCGGTGACCAACGCCTCGAACCTCTCGTCGACCGCACGCCGGCTGCTCCAGCGCACTATCGAGGCGTACCGGGGCTCGGCCGAGACCCAGCGGTGGCTGCGCGGGGAACTGGACCGGATCGACGCCCCGCTTCGGGTCGCCATCGCCGGCAAGGTCAAGGCGGGCAAATCGACGTTGCTCAACGCGATGATCGGCGAGATGGTCGCCGCGACGGACACAGCCGAGTGCACCAAGCTCGTGACCTGGTACCAGTACGCGCCCGCGCCACAGCTGACGCTGTACCCGAAGCTGGGACCGCCGCGCTCGCTCCCGGCCAGCCGGCGGGACGGAAGGCTGGTCGTCGACCTGGACGGCACCCCGGCCAGGGACGTCGACCGGCTCGTGGTCGATTGGCCGTCGCGGAGACTGCAGGCCACCACGCTGATCGACACGCCTGGGATCGCGTCGATAACGGCCGAGAGCTCGCAGCGGTCGGCGGCGTTTCTGCTGCCGGAGGACCAGCCGGGCGGTGCTGACGGGATCATCTACCTGATGCGGCACCTGCACGCCACCGACTTCGAGTTCCTGGAGGCGTTCAGTCAGTACGGCGTGGCCAGGTCGAGCGGCCTCAACGCGATCGCCGTGCTCTCGCGGGCCGACGAGATTGGCGGCGGCAGGCTGGACGCCTTGCAGTCCGCCCGCCGCGTCGCCGCCAGGTACCGGTCCGATCCCCGGCTGCTCGGCCTCTGCCAGGACGTCGTGGCGGTAGCTGGACTGCTCGCGCAGGCCGGGCGCTCGCTGCGGCAGGATGAGTTCCAGGCCTTCTCGGCGCTGGCCAGCGCCTCCCGCGATGACACGGACGCCATGCTGCTGTCCGCGGACCGTTTCCTTCACGCGGCCCCGCACCTGGATGCCCTGAGGGCAGCAAGAGCCCGGACCTGCTCGCCGAGGAACTGGTGCGGCGCAGCGGCCTCGACGACCTGGGCTCCGCATTGGCAAGCCGGTTCACGGAGCGGCGCGAGCTGCTCAAGGCGCGGTCAGCGCTGCTCGCCGTGGATTCCGTGCTCAGGCGTGAGCCCTCGCGCCAGGCGCGCCCACTGCTCGCCGAGGTCGAACGCATCCTGGCGAGCAGCCATGAGTTCGCTGAGATGCGGCTGCTGGCCGCGATCCGTTCGTCGGCGGTTACGTTTCCCGAATCACACCACGCGGAGGCGCAGCGACTGCTCGGCGCGAGCGGGCCGACCCCGGCACGGCGACTCGGTCTGGTGGATGAGACCGATCCCGGGTCACTGCGCGGGGTGGCGCTGGAGGCGCTGGATCGCTGGCGAAGGCTCGGCGAGAACCCCGTCCTGTCCCGTGCCTCCGCCGACGCCGCCAGGACGGTCGTGCGCAGCTGCGAGGGGATCGTGCACGCGCTGTCTGGCGATTGAGCGCAGCGGGGCCGGTCAGTCTCCTCCGTCGTCCGGGCCGAGCATGACCTGCAGATGCCCGAACAGCTCGCGGCGGCTCGTCGCCCCCACCCGGCGGCGAATCCGGGCCACATGATGCTCCACGGTCTTGGCCGAGATGAACAGCTGCGCGCCGATCTCCTTGTACGTCAGGCCGGTCAGTACCCGCCGTGCGATCTCCTGTTCCCTGGTGCTGAGCGTGGCGGGAGGCAAGGTGCCGGGCCGCTGGCTTCCGTTAGGTCTCGGGCTTTCGCCTCCGGGCAGCTGAACAATGGCGCCCTGCGGCGGTGGTCCTCCGCCAGTGGCCGCTTCCCGTGTCGTCCCCGGCGCCGGCTGGGCGGCTTTCGCGGATACGTCCGGCCGCACCGCGCGGGCGCACTCCAGCAGGGTAGTCATGGTCTTGCGGTCGGTGGTGCGGATAGCCGCCTGCCCCGCCAGCCGGGCACCCTCCGCGCCCAGACCGGCCGCGGCCAGCTGACGCGCGGTCGCGACCACCGCGTCGATGTCCGCCGTGCCAGCCAGCGCCCGCATCCAGCACGCAGCCGCCCCAGCGAGCACGGCCGCGTATGGGCTGGCCGTCGCCGCCTCAGCAAGCGCAGACACATGCCGCCTCGCTTCTTGCGGGCATTCACCGGCTATCGCGGCGTGTACGCCGTACCAGTGCAGCGGCACCCGCCACAGCACGGGCTGCGCGAGCCGCTCGAGCACGACCTCGGCCTGGCGCAGGTGCGGCTCGATCCACCACTGCTCGCCTAGCCGGGCCGCAGCTACCGCGAGCTCGCCAAGTGGCAGCAGCACATAGAGATCGACCGGGTGGCGGAGCAAAGCCTCGCGTGCCCGCGCCCAGCCGCTCTGCAGCACGGACAGATCGCCCTCACGCCGGGCCAGGCCCACCGCGGCGGCGGCGGCGAACAGCTCGTCGCGGGGCTCAAGCCTTGTCCGGCCCGCGCTCGCCTCGCTGAGCAGGGCGTGCGCATCCCTGGTGTGCCCACGCATGGTGCCGAGAAAGGCGAGCAGCAACGTGTGCCGCGTTACGGCCGCCCTGCCGCCCAGCCGTGCCGATATCGCCCGTCGTAGCACCGAACTGGCCGCTTCGAACTCCCCGGCATGCAGCGCCACCAGCGCCGCCAGGGCCGCGGGAGTGTCGGGCAACAGCGGCGTACTCCCCGCCGACTCCATGAGGGTCGCGGCGCGGGTGAGCTGAGAAAGCGCGGCAACGGGCGAGCCGCTTATGGTCTCTTCGACGCCGCGGGCCATCAGCAGCTCGACGCCGCTGCGCAAGGTCGGTGCGCTTTCGGTACACCGATCACAGTCGGCGAGCACTTTCTCAACCTCGCTCAGCGCGCCGATACCGGCCAGGACGGGCACGGCGATCACCGGATAACCTTCCGCGTCCGGGGTCCCCGCCAGCCGGTAAAGGTCGGCAGCCCGGGACAGCAGCCCGCGATGGGCGAGCACGGCAGCGGTGATACTGAGCGCGCGGCCACGCTCGGCTGCGTGGTCGTCGCTCAGCGCCTCGTCCGCGAGCCGCAACGCGTCATCAAGTCGGCCGTTGCGTGCGGCGGCGTCGGCCCGGGAGGCGAGCAGGGACGGTGCCTGCGCTCCGGCCGCGGTGGCGGCGGCGAAAAGCTCGTCGGCCAGTTCGGGTGCCGAGCCGAGCGCCTCGTTGCCCGCGGCGAGCAGCGTGCTGGCCACGTTGGGGCCGCGAGCGCCCGCCTGCAGCAGGGCGCGGCCGACGGCCAGCATCGAGCCGCCGCAACGTATTTGCAGGTCGGCTAGCAGTTCGCAGATACCGTTCGTATGGGCCGCTGGAGTCAGCCGCAACAGCAGTCGCCCGACCAGTGGCACGACCGCGCCGTCGTCGGTCATGAGCCCAGTAGCCTGAGCTGCCTGAAGCGCCTCGTCGATAGCCGGTCCGTCGATCTTCAGCAGGTGGCTGAGCGTTTCGGTGTCGCCGCCGGCGTTAAGCGTCGCGGCGAAAAGCACCTGCCGCACCTCGGCGGGCAATACCTCGATGACATAACGCAGCTGCTCCCGGACACCTGCGGGAACGTCGAGTCTGGTGCCCGGCGCGAGATAGCGCAGGGCTTCCAGGGTGAGCTGGCCGGTGTCCCTCAGCCCCACCACCAACTGCTCAAGCAGCACCGGCAGGCCGGCCGTCTGTTCGTGCAGTAGCCGAGCCAGCGGTTGCGGGCACGGCATACCCATCAGTTCGGAGACCCGGGCGGCCGTGGCCGATCTGTCCAAGTGACCGAGCACGATCGGGGGTCGATGCGCGGTAAGGACCCCGCCGAGCGCCGTCAGTGCGGGGCTCGCCGGCCATCGACGGTGCGCGACAAGCAGCCGCTGGCCGGGTGACTGCGCCAGCTGCCGTAGCCGCCCAAGGCTGGCATCGTCGAGCAGGTGCGCATCGTCGATCAGCACAGGCGCCCCGGTGAGGTCCCCGCTCGCCTGGAGATCGCGGATTACCGGCATGCCGGCCTTGTTGTAATGCAACGCTGCCGCCTCGATTAGCGGCGTCTTCCCGCAACCACCCGGACCGATGATGTCGAGCAGAAACCACGCACCGGGCTCAGCGTTGATCTCGTCGCACAGTGCGCTCGCTGCCGCGGGCATGCCCACACGATGGTGCGGCGCGGTCGGCGTCATCTAGCGGGTTACCCGGAGACTGTGGCATCGGATCCTGCGCACCGAGTGGTGCCGAACGACCTGCGGGGGGCATAGATCGCGCCTTACCGCCCCGGCGGTGACGCCGCTCCCACACGTGGGTAAAATCGCCAGCACTCCTGCTCCTCGGTCGCTCGGTGAGCATACCGCTACACCGGGTGAGTCCGGACTCGTTCAGCAGGACTTCGGCCAGGACGGCGACGGCCACGATATGGAGGGCGAGCCATGCCTTGGCCGCCCGTTCTCCGCACCGCCTTTAGCACATTAGATAGTAGTTTCTATGTACGAGCGGGTAAATTTCATGTTCCTGTTCGCCACTCCCTCACCAAAGTCACGGGCGCTCTGCCTCCGGGCGGGTGGGTCCGCTTCCGGCGCCAGCGGTGATCTTCCGGCGCCAGCGGTAATTGAGCACAGGCTGCCCGACAGGAGCCGATGCAGGGACGGCGTTCTCGCCAATACTGGTCGTCATGGTTCAGGCTCCCCCTTCTGGGCGTTCCCGCTGCAGGCAGGCGCTACGGGGGTCGCCACGCCATCAGCTGGGCTTCCGACCCGCCATCGTCACCGTTCGAGCACGCCGCAACGCCAGGTAAGGCGGCTGTGTATAAGGCTTGTGGATGAACTGTGCAATATGCCCGGATGGCGGTGCGATGCCAGGGGACATGCCTGGAGACCCTGGCGGCCACGCCCCAGTAACCAGCCCAGATGCCATTGATTCGATGGGCAGGGAGAAGATCCGGAAGGGATTGAGCCCATGCCGGCGCCAGACAGTTATCCACACGTGACCTGTGGATGCACAGTCAGAGGCCAGCGCGCAGAGCGTCGCCGCGATGGTGACGACGGCACCGAAACGCGGCAACTCCACGACGACGGGGATCTTCCTATCCGACGTGACATGCTGACATGCAGACGCCGTGCGCGGGCTGGGCTGAGCAGCTGTCGACTGGGGACGTGGCGGGGAACTTGCCCTGAAGATCCTCGATTACGACTCGTGCCTGTGCCCGGACCCGAGTCACGGCTGCATCGCGCCCGCCGAGATCTCTGGCCGAGCGACCCGCCGGCAGCCGCTGGTTATACGGCGGTGGGGCACATCGATCATGGCCGGGTCCGTCCGCCCGGTGAGCTGCCGGTAATGCCCGGGACTCGGGGCCGGGGGTGATCCTGTGCGGCTTGGGCTGGCAGGTGGTGGCCGGGTGGTCCTGACCGCACCGGGCACGGCGGAGGGCACCGCTCGATGAGGTCGTGGGCCACGCGGCGCCATACCTGGCGGCCGGTGCCCGGAACCGGCCTGCCGAAGCTCTGCGCGTACACCTCCAGCCGCGGCACCGCCGTGCCCAGCACGTCATAATCCAGGCTCGCCAGCGCTTCCCGGGCGTCGGCTGTCGAGTGCGCCCGAGCGACGCAGCGGTTCAGCAGCACCGCCGAGCGGGCGGGCTGGTCCCGGGCCGCCGCGACTTCGGTGATCTCCTCCCGCACCGGTGTGGTGCGGTTGATCTCAATCGGGCTGGGCGCGCACGGGATCACGATCTCGTCGGCGTACCGCAGCGCCGACAGGGCAATGGCGGCGTGGTCTTCCAACTGCGGCGTGTCGATGATCACCACGTCGTCGGCCTGGGCGATCTCGGGCAGGCGGCGGTGCAGGTCGCGAGACGGCAGGGCGACGACCCGGAACGGGAACGCCGCCTGCGGCGGCGCAAGCCGCGGGTCCATGGCCGCCAGGTCGGCCCATTCCAGGGCACTGCCCGAGGGGTCCGCATCCACCAGCAGCACGCTGTTGCCGGCCTGGACGAAAATGTGTGCCAGCCAGACCGCCGATGTGGTCTTGCCTGTGCCCGGCTTGAGGTTGGCCAAGGCGAGGCTAAGGCCTGTCATCCAGGCAGTATGCCAGCGCCTGCGGCATTACGGCAGGCAGTTGCCGGATGCTGGCGGACGGTGCGCGCACGGGAACTGTGGGCTACGGGGAGCAGGATGGACCTCCCCGCGGACCTTGGACCCGGGCTGCGGGGTGCTGTCGCGGCCGATGAGCGGGACGGTGGGGCTTGGCGCGCTGGACATGTCCGCTGCCGAACTCCACCGTCGGCCACGATCGCCGGCCGGACCTCGTCGTCGCTTCAGCCGGCCGTGACTTCGGTCCCCGCCTGACGGGATGCCTGTTCCCGCCTGGCTCACCTGGCATTACGGCGCCGTGGGCAAGCCTGCCGAGCCCGGCCGCGCCTCCGTCGTTGGCACGGTACCACCGCCCTGCCGTAACGCAGTATTACCGTATTTACGGCAGATATCGGCGGGCGTGCGCGCAGGCCGGGGCCACGAACCGCGAGACGTGCGTTTCGTGCGCAGGATGCGGGGCCCGGCACGCGTGCCGCGACTGCCTTCGCGGCGCGCCAGTCAGACAACAATGCGGCGGGGGTGCGTGAGGGTAACCGCCAAGCGGCAAGGTGCGGACCCGCCCGGCGATCCGGCTGGTCCGCGAGCACGCCGGGGACTACCCGACGCAGCGGGCAGCGATCACAGCGATCTCGGGCCGGCAGGGGATGAGCGCCGAGACGCTGCGCAAGTGGATCCGGCAGGCCGAGCTCGGCGAGGGTAAGGCGCCTGGGGTCAGCGGCGCCGAATCGGCCGAGATCAGGGAGCCGCGCCGGAAGCCGCTCCCTGACCTGCGCGGGACCCAACCGTCAACCTAACTGTCAACCTAACTGTCGCAGTGACTGCTCACCATTAAAAACGAGGGCCGCCCGCCACACCGCTCGCCACCGAGGGAAGGACGCATCGTGGAACCAAGTGAAGGCTCACACCCTGGCTCGATCGCCAGCGCATCGCAGGCGGCTGGGCTGCGGCCCAGGGTCCTGTTCACGGTCTTGGCCATGGGTGCCGGTCCAGCCTGGCCGACCGCCCTGTACATGGCGCTCACCTTGCCGCCGAGCGGCCGGCAGCGCCGGGCGCGGTCGGCACGATGAGCTCGCCGGGAGGCGGTTCGCCGCCCGGTAGCGAACCGGGTACCGGGGCGGTGAAGGCCGCCCTGGCCTCGCTCCGGCGCGAGCACCGTCAGGTGATCGTCTTTACCTTCTACGAGCATTTGTCCGCTGACGATGCCGCTGCCCGGCTCGGTATCCCAGTTCGCGACGTTAAGCGCCGCGCCTGCTCGGCGCTGGATGAGATCCGCCGGAGCCTCGAGGAGCTCGGCGTGCAGATCCCGTGCCAGCCAGCCTCCTTACCCAGGGGCTGGTCGCGCATCCAAACCCAGGGGCTGGTCGCGCATCCAAGTTCCGTGCACCCGCCCGCCTCCTGCCGCGCGGCCGACCAGGCAGCCTGACCTCCCGGTCCTACTGGCGGGCCATGGCCATCCGCATCTCGCTCTCGGTGTCGGTGATGAGGTCGCCGGACAGGTCGACGGTGACGGTGCGCAGGGCGCCGGTGAACGGGAACGGGGCCTGATAGTCCGGGACGATCACAGATCCCGGGTTGGCTCCGCAGCTGAGGCCGCCGGGGTTAAAGGCGATGGGTGTGGTGACCGGGAACTCGCTGTTGGCGATGAGCTGGCCATCGACGTACAGCTGGGCCCGGCCGGGGGCGCCCCTGCCGTGCGCGAAATCGGGCTTCCCGGTGGGCTCGAACTCGAAGCGGAGCTGATGCCGGCCGGCGGGGAGCGGGTCAGGGCCTGATACGCGGTAGATCTCGCGATTGACGTAGTTGTGGGCGTAGTGCAGCCGGCTGTCCTGGACGTAGAAGGTCCAGCCGCCGACGTTGCTGCCCTGGCAAATCAGGACGCCCTCGGCCCCGCTGCCCGGGATCTCCGCGTCGGCGGTGATGCTGTGCGGACGGTTGAGT
>JBEKCN010000150.1:0-7127 GCA_050014855.1 Streptosporangiaceae bacterium
CACACGGCCGGGCCGTTTTCGCAGGTGGTGGCAGGTGGTGGATTCGAACCACCGAAGGCGTGCGGGACTTAGGCTAGCTATGTGGGTTGCCAGCGGAGGGGGGCCGATGGTGAGTCTGGTGGAGTCAGTGCAGGTGGCGCGGCGCCCTGTCGCTCAGTTGGAGCAGGTTATCGGCGGCGAGCGGCACACACGCCTGGTCCGGGCGGCTGAGCAGTTCCGGCAGCGGCTGGGCGGGCGCACCGTCTGGAACGTCAGCTCGACCGCGGTTGGCGGTGGGGTGGCGGAGATGCTGCACGTGCTCATCGGGTACGTGCAGGATCTTGATATCCCGGTCCGCTGGCAGGTGATCACCGGTGATGCGGAGTTCTTCGTGCTCACCAAGCGCGTGCACAATCAGATCCACGGTGAGGAGGCCGGCGGTCCCCTCAGCAAGGCCGAGGCCGGTCACTACGCACGGATGCTCGCCGCGAACGCCGCCGAGTTGCTCGAGCTGATACGGCCGGGAGATCTCGTGCTGCTGCACGATCCGCAGACCGCCGGGCTGACCGCGGCATTGGCGCGGGCCGGCGCTCAGGTGGCATGGCGCTGCCACATCGGCGTGGATTGGGAAAACGACGCTACCCGGGCCGGGTGGAACTTTCTGCGCCCGAACCTGGCCGCCGCGAAGGGATACGTCTTCTCCCGCCGCCAGTACGCGCCGCCGTGGGTTCCGGCCGAAAGGATCTGGACCATCCCGCCGTCGATCGATCCCTTCTCCCCGAAGAACCAGCACCTCGATGACGACACCGTGCGGGCCATCCTGGCCAGGATCGGCGTCCTGGACTGTGCCGCGCCGGACGGGCGGGCGTCGTTCTCGCGCAGCGACGGCGGCGCAGGTGTCGTTGTCCGGTCCGCCGGGATCACCGGCGACGGCCGTCCCGGCCCCGGTGATCCGCTGCTGGTTCAGGTTTCCCGCTGGGACCAGCTCAAGGACATGCCCGGAGTGATGCGGGGCTTCGCCGAGTACGTCGCACCGGGCGGCAGCGGATACCTCGTGCTGGCTGGCCCCGCGGTCGCCGGGGTCACCGATGACCCCGAGGGCGCTGCCGTATTCGGCGACTGCCTGCTGCAATGGCGTGATCTGCCGGCTGCGGTCCGCGCCCGGGTCCTGCTGGTCACCCTGCCCCTCGATGACCCCGACGAAAACGCCGCCATGGTCAACGCGCTGCAACGGCACGCCACCGTCATCACGCAAAAGAGCCTCGCCGAGGGGTTCGGGCTGACCGTGGCCGAAGGCATGTGGAAAGCGCGGCCCGTCGTCGGGTCGGCCGTCGGCGGGATCAACGACCAGATCGCCGACGGCACCGGCATCCTGCTGCCCGACCCCCGGGACCTGGAAGCCTTCGGGGCGGCGGTGCGGCGGCTACTCGATGACCCCGGCGAAGCCGGCCAGATCGGGCGCGCTGCTCACTCCCATATTGCGAAGCATTACGTAGGCGACCTGCACCGGCTCCGCTACGCGGAACTGTTCAGCGCGCTGATCTCGGAAGGCTAGAGCCGCCAGTCCCGGTTCCCCCGGCAGCACTCCCGCTCCTGCCCCCCGGACCTGCGCGAGTCACACCGGACGGGTCTATTGAGACGGCGTTCGCGCTGCTGACTGGTGCAGGCGAGGTCGGTCGGGTGGTGTCCGATGAGGGATCCCCTAACGGACACGACCGTCTACCGCCTCGTCCGGAAATAAGCTGGGATAGCAAGAATCCACCGTCAGCGAGGACTGCCAGGGGAGAAGAGGGAGGAGTGCGATGGAGATGCGAGAACAGCGCCGGGGCCGGACTTTAGCCATGACGCCGACCGAGCTGAACGAATTCCTCACGGCGGAGCGGACCTGCCGCATCGCGACCCTCAGCCCGGACGGCCCGCACGTCGCGGCGCTGTGGTTCCTGTGGGATGGCGCCACGCTGTGGCTGAGCTCGCTCGTCCGCAGCCAGCGCTGGGCCGATGTGCGGCGTGATCCCCGGGTCGCGGTGGCCGTGGATGCCGGCGAGGAGTTCGGGGAGTTGCGCGGTGTCGAGATCAAGGGCGTGGCTGAACCGGTCGGCGAGATTCCCCGGCGCGGGACCAGCGACCCCCAGCTCGCCGGGGTCGAGCGGCTGTTCGCGAGTAAGTACATCAATAGCGAGACGATGCCGCACGATGGGCGCCACGGCTGGCTGCGTGTGACGCCGGCCAAGATAATCAGCTGGGATTTCCGCAAGCAACGCGCCGATCGTTGAAGCGTGCCCCGTGGCTCCCCGCGCTGGCTGGTGCGCCGCCCGGCGCGAACGGGGCGCGGACGAGCTGACCGCCCGGCTGGGGGCGGAAGTGGGGATGCTCGCCTTCACAATCGCCGTTGAGCGCTGGATAGAGGCGGACAATGACGAACCGTTCCCGCTCCATGCTGCAGCGGCCTTGAGTGACCTGCAGGTGCGCGCGGCCGATCTTGACTCCCGGTCCCGCCTTTCAGCCTTACGCGAATTCAGCGAAACGTAAAAGACCAAATCGGCGTTTGACGATCTGAAAGGTGAGCCGGAGGCGGGTCGTGGCCCAGGTGACCAGCTTGCCCGCGTAGCCGCCGTCGGCATCGCACCCGTAAGCGTGCCCGTCGCGTCGGCGTGCCTGCCATCGCTCAGGTCTCCTCGTTGCGTGACTGTGCCTGGTTACGGCCAGACGCTCTGGATATCGCCGCTGTCACCCGTCACGCCGATAGTCTTCGCCGCGTCGAAAACCTGTACCCGATGATCAAGACATCAGGAATTCCTGCTGCCCGGGGATCTGCGCAGGAACTCATGGAGATCAAGGCGGCGTCCTAAGCTGGGCCGGTGGCATATCACGGGCTGATCCTCGATTTCGGCGGTGTCGTCACCACCGACTTCTACGGGGCGCTATCCGCTTTCTGTGAGCGCCAGGGACTTCCCCCGGCCGCCGCGCTACACGTGCTACGTGACACCAGAGAAGGCCGCGAGGCTCTGGCGGCCGTAGAGATCGGTCATCTCGCCCAGGCCGATTACGAGATCATCCTCGCGAATCTTCTCGGCCTTAGCCCTGAGGGGCTCCTCGGGCGCGCTCTCGCGGACCTGCGGCCACGCCCGAAAGTCCTCGATCTGATCCATGACGCCCGGGATGCCAGCATCCACGTCGGCATCTTGTCGAACTCCTGGGGAACCGGCACCTACGACCCTTACGACGGTTACGGCCTTGACCGCCTCGTCGATGCCTTCGTCATATCGGATCAGGTTGGGCTCCGTAAACCCGATCCGTCGATATACAAGCTCACCGCAGCCAAGATCGGTATCCCTCCAGAAGACTGCGTGTTCGTCGATGACACGAAGGCGAACCTGCCCGCAGCGAGCAAGCTAGGCATGAAGAGCGTCCATTTCACTGATGCCCAGTCTGGCGTGGCCGAGATCAGGCACCTACTCGATCTTGGCTGACGGAAACGCTTCAGAAGCCGTTAACGGCGACCTGGGACAGCGCGCCGCTCCACCGAGGCGTTCACCCGCAAGTGCCCCGCGCCGAGCACCGCGCCCACGAACGTGCGGGCCACCCGGCGCCCGCTCCGCCCGCCCGGCAAGCGTCACGCTCTCCCGAACCGCCAGCCCAGCCATCAGCGCACCCGCCTTCCCGGCCGCTCTCGTCCCGGGAAATTACGCGGGCCGGGCGGACACACGGGGATGCACGCTCGGCTCAGCGGCGCACGTCAACCCGGAAACACGCCGCCGACGCTGCCCGTCCGTGGCTGTCCGTGGAAGCCGACGGTCCCGTCGACCGTCCTGGCGGCACGGACGCCCGTCCGCTATATGTCCGTGGATGCCGCAACACGCCGGTCCACAACGGCCCGCAAGGCCGAGAATTCGCAGTACGGCGACTGCCGTTGCGTGTCGAGGCCAGCCGCGGCGGTAGGGGTGGCAGGTTTCTGCGTGCTGCGTCACCCACTCAGGTGCCGAGCAGCGCATCCGGAGGCTCCTCACCCTCCCTGGCCAGCTCAGCCTCCAGCACACAGCCCGTCAGCTCGGCACCAGGCACGCCATCCTCGCCAGCCAGGTCTGCCACACAGGCCCGAAGCCCTACACGGCCTTGGCCTTTAGGCGAGTGGCTCCGTGGCGTCCGGCCACGGAGCCTCCGCAAAAACCTGTTGGCGGACCACGGCGACCACTGCTAGTTTTCCGGAGGCCGTGCCAGAGAACGAGGAGGTGGTACCCGTGAACGTATCGACGTGGGTGCTCCCCTCCGGGGTCACGGTCGGGCGATAGGTCGTCCGGGAGCGCCGTTCAAGAGCACTCCCGAAAGGCACGACCATGCGATTCACTTCTGAACAGCGCCGCGACGACGGCGTCCTCGAACGCGACTTCACCCTCGGCGAGGTCCCCGGCGTCCTGTGGACGCCTGGATCCGCACCGGCCCCGCTGATCCTGAGCGGCCACAACGGCGGCTTGCACAAGCGGCTCCCCCGGCTGGTGGCCCGGGCCCGGCACTACGCGGCGGAGTACGGCTTCGCGGTGGCCGCCATCGACGCCCCCGGGCACGGTGACCGGCCCCGTTCCGCCGTCGATGAGCAGGCCCGCGCCGACCTCCGCCGGGCGGTGGAGGCCGGTGAGCCGGTCGACGAGATCGTCGACGCCTTCATCCTCCCGCTGGTCGAAAAGGCGGTCCCGGAATGGCGGACCACCCTGGACGTCCTCCTTTCGCTGCCCGAGATCGGCGGCCCGGCCGGGTACGAGGGGATGACCGCCATCGGCATTCGGCTAGCGGTGGTCGAGCCGCGCATCTCGGCCGCCGTTTTCTTCGCCGGGGGTTTCGTGCCCGGCACCCTGGTCGAGGAGGCCCGGCAGGTCACCATTCCGCTGCAGTTCCTGCTGCAGTGGGACGACGAAGGGATGGAACGGCAGCCGGTCCTGGACCTGTTCGACGCCTTCGGCACCAAGGAGAAGACGCTGCACGCCAATCTGGGCGGGCACGCCGGCGTCCCGTGGTTCGAGGTGGACGCCGCGGCCCGGTTCTTCGCCCGGCATTTGAGCTAGCCGCCGGCCGGCCCCGCCGTCAGGCCAGCACCAGACGGCAGGCGGTGTCGGCCAGGATGCCGCTCATCGAGGACAGGTCCCGGCCCGCGGGTATCGGCCAGGCCGTCCGGCAGCTCGGCAAGTCGGTGACCTTTACCTTCGCCCGCGAGTTCAACGTCGCGGGCCAGTACCCCTGGTCCCAGGGCGGCACCGGCAGGTGCGGCTCCTCGCCCTGCACTCCTGCGCAGCGGGTCGCCACCTGGGACGCGGTCCAGGCCCAGATCGACAGCAACGGAGCCGGCCAGCCGGAGTCATGGTCCTTGGCCGCAGAGCAGGGCCGGCGTGTCACCGGCCAGAGCGTCGTGGTGCTGTCCATACATCATCCGGCGGTGAGCGCGGCAGGCTCTTCCAGCACCCGCGTGACTTCCTCCCGGCGACCACCAGCCGATAGACCTGCTCGTCTGCCCTGGCCAGCTCCTCGGCAAGCTCCTCGATCCGGCTGCGCAGCCGGTCCGCCTCAGCCCGGGCACCACAGGCAGCCGCCTCCCTGCGCCTGAGTTCCTCGACCAGCGAGCCCATCCACGGCCTCCTTCCCCCTGCACACGACGGTAGAAGACCACACCACCGATCAACCAGAAATCAGGCAAAGCTCCAGTTCAGAAGTCCCTTCAGAAGAGCTGCACCCATCACCATTCGGGGGCGTCTGCGCCCCATGGACATACCGGACGAGCCCAGTCACGGGGACCTCCATCGATAACTACCGGGGGCAGCGCGTACCGCAACGCGCCAAGCGTGATCTGCCGTTCTGCCGTCTGGCCTGGGTCAGTGCTGGCGTCGCGAGCCGCTGCGGCGGCGATCGGCCGACGCAGCAGCCAGGCCGCCGTCTGAGCCAGGGAGAGTTCGGCGATCCATCCGCCGCCGTCAATCGCGCGGCAGGCCAGTGCACGAAGCACTGCGGCGGCCAGGAGGTAGCCGGTGGCGTGATCCAGCGCCTGGACCGGCATGGCTCCTGGCGTCCCGTCCGGCGCCGCCTCGATGTACGCGATCCCGCAAGCGGCTTGCACCAGGCTGTCGAAGGCCCGCCGCCCGCCCCAGGGCCCGATCCGACCCCAGCCGGAAAGCGACGCGACCACCAGCGAGGGCCTGCGCCGCAGCAGCGCTTCGGCGTCCAAGCCGAAGCGGTCCAGGGCACCTGGGCGGTAGCCGGTCACCACCACGTCGGCGGTGGACAGCAGGTTCTCCAGCACTTCAAGATCCGCCGGCTTCCGCAGGTCCAGCAACGCGGAGCGTTTCCCCATCCCGGTGTCCAGGTGCTGGGCGATGAGCTCTGGCAGGTCGGGATGGTCGATACGCAGGACGTCCGCCCCCAGGAGGGCCAGCGTGCGAGTGGCAACCGGGCCGGCGATCACGCGACTGAGGTCGAGGATACGCAGACCGGCCGCCGGGAGGAGCGACCCGCGAGGCGCAGGCTCCAGGGGCCTGCTGGCAGCATTGGCGGCTTTGCGCAGCTCAAGAAGCGGGAGCCCGGCAACGGCTGAGCCCTGCTCATGCTGTGCCCATGACTGCAGGGTTCGCACCACCACGGCCAGACCGCCGAATGCGGTAACCCTTTCGGCCACTTCTTCGGCGCTACTGGTCGCGATTGCCGCGCCCACTGCTGTCCTCGCGTTCTGCGGGGCGACCCGCACCTCCAGTGCGTCGAGCAATCGCGCCTGGTGGTGGGGATAGTTGCAGTGCATGCGTACCCAGCCGTCGGCGCAACGGCAGAATCTGGACAGAGGAGACCAGCTGACCTGTTCCTGACCGTTCAACCGAAGCGCCCGGTCACTCGCGAATGCTGCGGCGACCGCAGTGCTGTCAACCTGAACTCCCGGCGTCACACCACCGTTGCGCACGGCTGCGAGCTCGGCTGCGGCCAAGGCGGCGGCCCCCACACTCGCTTCCGCCAGCGCGGCGACCTGCAAACGTGAGGGCAACAGGTCGTCCGCCTGCGTCCACCGCACGCCGGCGGTCATTCCGGGTGTCCCCCCAAGGCATGCCCAAGCCTGGTCCAACATCTCCTGAGAAGGTGTCGGCACCGTGTCACCACAATCCTTGGTCCATGGGGGCCTT
>JBEKCN010000151.1:0-7094 GCA_050014855.1 Streptosporangiaceae bacterium
GTCAGCATCAAGGACGAGGCCCCCGGATATCCCGTCAGCATCAAGGAGCGTAACCATGGACATTGACGCCACAGGACCCAGGTTCAGCGCGGTGATCACCACGATCGTCCTCGCCGTGGCCCTGGCCACCACCAGCGTCTGGTTGCTGCTCGCCCAGATGCTGGTCTTCGCGGTCGGCGCGATCGCCGGGATGCGGTACGCCCCCTACGGGCTGGTCTACCGTTTCCTGGTCCGCCCGCGCCTCGGGCCGCCGACGCGTTTCGAGCCGGCTGCCCCGCCGCGCTTCGCACAGGGGGTGGGGCTGGTCTTCGCCGCGATCGGCGTGATCGGTTACGCGGCCGGCCTCACCGGCGTCGGGATCGCCTTCACCGCCCTGGCCCTGGCCGCCGCGTTCCTTAACGCGGCGTTCGATTTCTGCCTGGGCTGCCAGATGTATCTGTTCATTCGCCGGATCTGGCCCTCGCAGCGACGTGCTGCGGCCTGATCCACACCAGGAGGTTTTACGTTATGAGCCGCTCCGAATCTCTCGTGGACGCCGAGTGGGTGGAAGCCCACGCCGGTGACCGGGGAATCGTCCTCGTCGAGGTCGACGAGGACACCAGCGCCTACGACAAGGGGCACATCCGGAACGCGATCAAGATTGACTGGAAGAAGGACCTGCAGGACCCGGTGCGCCGGGACTTCGTGGACCGGGTCGGCTTCGAGAAGCTGCTGTCGGCGCGCGGCATCTCCAACGACGACACGATCGTGCTGTACGGCGGCAACAACAACTGGTTCGCCGCCTACGCCTACTGGTACTTCAAGCTGTACGGCCACCAGAACGTCAAGCTGCTCGACGGCGGGCGCAAGAAGTGGGAGCTGGAATCGCGTGAGCTGACCACCGACGTGCCGCAGCGCCCGGCCACGTCCTACAAGGCCTCCGAGCAGGACCCCGCTCTGCGGGCCAAGCGGGACGAGGTGCTCGACGCGATCGGCAAGCGCAACCTCGTCGACGTCCGGTCGCCGGACGAGTTCGCCGGCCGGCTGCTCGCGCCGGCGCACCTCCCGCAGGAGCAGGCTCAGCGCGGCGGCCACATTCCCACCGCGCGCAATGTCCCATGGTCGAAGGCGGCCAACGAGGACGGTACGTTCCGCTCCGATAACGACCTGCGCACGCTGTACGCCGACGAGGCCGGGCTCGACTTCGGCAAGGACACCATCGCCTACTGCCGGATCGGCGAGCGGTCCGCGCACACCTGGTTCGTGCTGCACGAGCTGCTCGAGCAGCCGAACGTGAAGAACTACGACGGCTCATGGACCGAGTACGGCTCGCTCGTGGGCGTTCCGATCGAGCTGGGGGACGCCCGATGACCAGCCAGGACCAGGCCCAGGGCGACGGCTGCGGCGCCCCGGCGGGCGGCGTGCCGGTGACCGCGGCCACCGACGCGGGCAGCCAGACCGTGGTGGAAGGGCGCGTTGTCCGCGACAACGCCCCGGTGTCGACCGGGTACGCCCGGCTGCTCGGCACCGGCGACGAGTTCGTAGCCGAGGTGCCGCTCGGCGAGGACGGCGGGTTCCGCTTCTTCGCCGCCCCCGGGACCTGGAGGCTGCGGGTGCTCGCCCCCGGCGGGGCACGTGCCGACCGCAGCGTCTCCGCCGAGTACGGCAAGGTCACCAAGGTCGAGGTGACCGTCTGACGCCTTGAGCGCAGGCCCGAAGCCCGCGGCTTTCTGATGATCCGGGGATTCTGTCACCAGACCCAGGATCGGGAAGCCGCGGGCTTCGTCGCGCCGACGGCCGGCTCGTGAAACGGAATAGATATCAAAACGAGACCCGAATGGAATGTGCTGGGTAACCTATGAATTGCGGGACGTCGCTCAGCTGACGGCAAGGTAACCTGAGGATTATGCGCGGGGAAACAGTTCGTCAACTCGCGCGCCTGCCCGCATGATGCCGCGGATTGATGAGGCATACCTTTCGGCGGTGACCATAGTCCCTACCGGCGTTTCCGTTGGCTTTGTTAAGTTACCCGCGTGCGGGGAATGTCATGAGGGGTGGCCGCGCGGGACCCGGTGAGCGGCCCGCCGCCCGGGCCGTCTGGCCGGGACTGTGCCGTCAGGGTTTAGAAGAGGCGGCCTGCGGAACGGCTGTTCGCGTGACCTGGCCAGATCAGGTGCCCGGGGCGGTTTCGCCTCCGGCGGGGTACGAGGTGTCCGCGGGCGGGTGCAGCGACGCCACGGCCGGGTACGGCAGGCCACTGGCGGCTGGCCGGGGTCATCCGGCGCTTATGCGCACCGCAATCGCAAGGTGAAGTTCATGCTTCGTTTGCCTGCAATTAACCTTTCTAACATTACCGTGGGCCCGACATAATGGGAAGAGTGGGGATAGCCGATGGGGTTGGGGTGGCTGACGATGTGTTGAGTCGGCCGCTGGCATCGTCTTTCGATCAGCCGGTAATCGGCGCCACGCCGCCAAAGGTAGTGCTTGTGGCCGCGCTCGTCAGTAGCTGAGCAAGATTGACCACGCTTGGCAGGGAAACTATAAAGGGGTATCTGATATGCAACGTGTGCGCATCCAGGTGAGCGCGACGGCGGGGATCGCCCTCGCGGCGGCCTTGTCGTTGGCCGCCTGCAGCTCATCGGGCAGTAGCAGCCCGTCGTCGAGCGCCAAGGCATCCTCGTCGAGCAGCCCCGCCGCTGCCAAGCTCTCGGGCTCGCTCAGCGGGAGCGGATCGACGTTCCAGACCGTCTACCAGCAGTCCGCCATCCAGGCCTTCAAGACGATCCAGCCCAACATGACCGTCAACTACGGCAGCGGCGGTTCGGGCAAGGGGCGTACGGACCTGGCCTCGGGGGTCGTCAACTTCGCGGGCTCGGACTCGACGATCCCCACCACCGAGGCGTCGAGCTTCAAGAAGACGGTGCTTTACTTCCCGGTCGTGATCGGCCCGATCTCGCTGGCGTACAACCTGTCGGGCGTCACCAACCTGAAGCTGACCGCGCCGGTCATCGCGCAGATCTTCGGCGGCAAGATCACCAAGTGGAACAACTCGGCGATCACCGCGCTCAACCCCGGTGTCACGCTGCCCGGCACAGCGATCACCACCGCCGTCCGCTCCGACTCCTCGGGCACCACCCAGAACTTCTCCCTGTACCTCGAGACGGCCGCGCCGAGCGACTGGACGCTGGGCAGCAGCTCGACCATCAAGTGGCCGTCCACCGCCCGGGCCGGCAGCGGCAACGCCGGTGTGGCGCAGATCATCAAGTCGACCCCTGGGGCCATCGGGTACGTGGACTACGCCGACGCCAAGGCCTCCCAACTGACCTCCGCAGAGGTCAAGAACAGCGCCGGCAGCTACGTCGCGCCCTCCCCGGCGTCGGCCTCCATCTCCGCGGCCGGGGTCACGGTCGCGCCGAACCTGACCTTCCACGCCGTTGACGGATCCGGTGCGGGCGCGTACCCGATCACCTACCAGTCGTGGGTCCTGGTCTACGAAACCCAGTCGAGCTCGAACGACGCGGCGATGCTCAAGGCGTACCTCGGCTACCTGCTCGGCGCCGGCCAGAAGACGCTGACCAGCCTGGGTTACGCGCCGCTGCCCGCCAACATCGACAGCCAGGCCGTGGCGCAGCTCAGCAAAATAACCTCGTAAGTGGTGGGGATTTTGACGCAGACAGATCAGATCGGCCAGTCTTCGTGAGCACGCTGACCAAGGCGGATCCGGCCAGCCCGGCCGGATCCGCCCGGCCCCTGTCGGAGCGGCGGCCGCTCGGTGACCGCACCTTCCAGATCATTACGCTCGCGGCCGGCCTGCTGGTGCTGGTGATCCTGGTCCTGATCGCCGTCGCGACCACCCAGCAGTCCACCTCGTGGTTCAGCAGCGAGGGCCTGAAGATCTTCACGAACAACTGGAACCCCGCGGCCAACGACTTCGGGGCGCTGGCCTTCATCTACGGCTCGGCCATCACGGCGGTGATCGCGCTCATCATCGCCGTCCCGGTCAGCATAGGCATCGCCCTGCTGCTGACCGAGGTCGTGCCGTACCGATGGTCGCGCCCGATCGTGTACGTGATCGACCTGCTGGCGGTGGTCCCGTCGGTGGTCTGGGGCCTGTGGGGGATCCTGGTGTTCGCGCCCTGGCTCCAGCACATCTACACCTCGATCGCCTCGGGCGTTGGCCACACCCCCGTACTCGGCCCCTTGTTCGGGCAGCCCGTCAGCGGGGCCTCGTTCTTCACCGCCGGCATCATCCTGGCGTTCATGATCACGCCGATCGTGACCTCGCTATCGCGCGAGGTCATCGCGACCGTGCCGGCCATCGACCGGGAGGGCGCCTACGCGCTGGGGGCTACCCGGCTGGAGATGATCCGCGGCGCCGTCTGGCCGCACAGCCAGGCCGGCGTCGTCGGGGCCGTGCTGCTCGGGCTGGGCCGGGCCCTGGGCGAGACCATCGCGGTCGCGCTGGTGATCGGCTCGTCGCCTTCGATCACATCGCACCTGTTCGCCCCCGGCTACAGCATCCCCGCGGGCATCGCCAACGAGTTCGGCGAGTCCAGCGGCACGTTCCGCGCCGCGCTGATCGGGATGGGCGTGCTCCTGTTCGCGTTCACCATCATCATCAACATCGTCGCCCGCGCGATCGTGAATCGCTCCACCCGGCGCATGAGGGGTGCCTGATGTCCGTCGTCGCCGAACAGCAGCGGCCAGACCTGCGCGAGGCGAAGGGCTGGCGGCGCGCCAGCAACCGCATCGCGACCTCGCTGATGGTGCTCGCGTTCGTGCTCGCGATCATCCCGCTGGGGTTCGTCCTGGTCACGGTGATCGCGAAGGGCGCCTCGGCCATCAACTGGTCCTTCCTGACCAGCCAGATCCCGTCGGAGGTGGCGCCCCCGGGGGTCGGCGGAATCGGGCCGGCGATAGCCGGCACGATCGTGATCGTGGCCCTCGCCTCGGCGCTGGCCGTGCCGCTCGGCATCCTGGGCGCGATCTACCTCAACGAGTACGGCGGCACGGGCTGGCTGGCCAGGCTCATCGGGTTCTTCTCTGACGTGATGACCGGCGTGCCATCGATCATCATGGGGCTGTTCATCTTCTCGATCTGGGTGCTGCACTTCGGCTTCTCGGGCCTGGCCGGCGCCTTCGCCCTGGGCTGCCTGATGCTGCCGATCGTGATCCGCTCCACCTACGAGATGCTGAGACTGGTGCCGGACTCGCTGCGCGAAGGCAGCTACGCCCTCGGTGCCACCAAGGCGCGCGTGACGGTGACCGTGGTGCTGCCGGCGGCGATCGGCGGCATCGTCAGCGGCGTGCTGCTCGCCATCGCCCGCGCCGCGGGCGAGACGGCGCCGCTGCTGTTCACCATCCTCACCGTCACCACGGTGAACTGGAACGTGTTCAGCGGCCCCAACACCTCGCTGCCCTCGCTGATCTTCGCGAACGCGAATACGCCGTATGCCGGCGCTCAGTCCCGCGGCTGGGGCGCGGCGCTCACGCTCATCGCGATCGCCTTCATCCTCATGATCGTCTCCCGCATGATCACCGCCCGATTCGCCCGATTCCAGCGCTAGGGAACCTGATGGAAGATTCTGAGCAGAAAGTCGTCACCAACCTGCCGCGATCCGAGGTGGCGGCTGCACAGCCAGCTCAGCCGGGCGCGTCCGAAGCCGGGACCGAAGTCTTCGGCGCGAAGAAGGTTTCTTGCTACTACGGCTCCTTCCGGGCCGTCACGGACGTCTCGCTGCAGGTCTACGAGCACGAGATCACGGCGTTCATCGGCCCGTCCGGGTGCGGCAAGACCACGGTGCTGCGCACGCTGAACCGGATGAATGACCTCATACCGGGCGCTCACGTCGAGGGCGACGTGGAATATCGGGGTGCGTCGCTGTACGGCAAGGATGTCTCCGCCATCGCCGTGCGCCGGCGTATCGGCATGGTCTTCCAGAAGCCGAACCCATTCCCGAAGTCCATTTATGACAACGTCGCCTACGGGCCGCGCATCAACGGCGAGCGTAACAAGGGCAAGCTGAGCGAGATCGTGGAGCGCTCACTGCGCCAGGCCGCGCTGTGGGACGAGGTCAAGGACCGGCTGAACAACTCGGGCCTCGGCCTGTCCGGCGGCCAGGCGCAGCGGCTGTGCATCGCCCGCACACTCGCCGTCGAGCCGGACGTGGTGCTGATGGACGAGCCCTGCTCGGCGCTCGACCCGATCGCGACCGGCGCCATCGAGGACCTGATGCGCGACATAAAGCAGCGGTACACCATCGTCATCGTCACGCACAACATGCAGCAGGCCGCCCGGGTCAGCGACCGCACCGCCTTCTTCTCCGTGCTCCGCAACGAAGAAAGCGATACCCGCACGGGCGTGCTCGTCGAGTATGGCCGGACCCAGCAGATCTTCGAGGACCCGCACGACGAGCGCACTAGGGCCTACGTCACCGGCCGGATGGGCTGAGGAGCTTCGATCATGGCTGAGCACAGGCAGGACTTGCAGCGTGAGCTCGAGGGCATCGAGGCCAAGGTCATTGAGCTGTTCGCCATGGTCGCCGAGGACCTGGCCAGGGCCACCGATGCCCTGCTGAGCGGCAACAATGAAGTAGTCAAGGCGCTGGCCGAACGTGAGGCGGTCATCGAATCCCTGTACCCGCAGATCGAGGAAACGGTCAACCGGAACATCCTGCTGCAGGCGCCCGTCGCTTCGGACCTGCGCTTCCTGCTGTCCGTACTTCGGATCGTGCCCGAGCTTGAGCGCTCTCACGACCTGGTCGAGCACATCGCCCGCCGGGCGGATCACATTCTCAGCGATGACCTCTCGCCGCGCGCGCGGGGGCTCGTCGAGCGGATGGGCGAACTTGTATCCGACATGTGGCGCCAGGCGTCGGAAGCGTGGTATCAGCGGGACAGTTCCGCCGCGGCGCTGCTGGCCGAACGTGACGAGGAGATGGACGAGCTTCACGCCAGCCTGATCGCCGAGCTTGCCTCGGGGAGCATGACGCTGCCGGTGGCGATGGAGATGACGCTGGTGGCGCGCTTCTACGAGCGTCTCGGTGACCACGCCGTCAACGTCGCCCGCCGCGTGGCCTACCTCGCTGGGTCCCTGCCGCCGAACTAGCGCGTCC
>JBEKCN010000152.1:0-7089 GCA_050014855.1 Streptosporangiaceae bacterium
CCTCCTAAGCGGTAGGTCGAAGGTTCGAATCCTTCTCGGGGCGCCGATTCCCGGAGTGGCCGCAAGCCCTCTCACCTGCATTAACGCAGGAAGAGAGGGAAACGTATGGCGCGGCTAGCGCTATCACGGCCCAAAATCCCCACAACCGGCCCGCGGCAAGGCCGCCCGGCGCGCGCCGGCGGGCACCGGCAAGGCGGCGCGCGGCCACGTCTTTGTGAGCGGAACCGGGCGCCCGGCGACGCGGGGCGAGGGCCGCCCCGTGATCGAGCTCGAGTGCGGGATCACGGTGTACCCGGCCCGGGAGGAGGGCGACCGGTGGCGGGCGGTCTGGCACGAGAACGGTGAGCGGCGGCAGTGCGAGGCCAAGACCGAGGACCGGCTGGCCGCCAGGCTGGAGAAGGTCACCGAGCGGCTGACCGCGGACGCGCCGAACATGGAACGGGCCGGCGCGGACCTGATCGCCTACTACCTGTCACCCGACCGCCTGCCCGTTGAGGATCGCGGTGCTTCGGTTCACGCCGGATGAGTGGGTTGCGTTCCTCGCGGGCGCCCGGCGCGGGGAGTTCGACAGGCTCGGCTGGCTGAGAGGATGACGGGCGTATTACTTGGCCGGCCCCCGGATACCGCCGAGGACGTGGCTGGGTACCTGCGCGAGCAGCAGATCATCCTCATCTTTGACCCGGCCTCCGGCACGCTGCACGCAGGCACCGGCGAGGCCGCCCAGATCATCACCCTGAAAGCAAGCTAACTCGGGCTGAGGCCCCGCATCCGAAGGAGGAACCAAGAAAGAAATCGCCGGTCGCCCCGGCGCTGGCGGCAGCCTACGCCTGGATGATGCCCCAGCATGCCCGGAAACGGGCGGATATGGGGTTTTACTGTGTCCGAGTCCGACACGCAATAGATACATGATCGACATCTCGCTGACTACAGAGTTCACGCTGGCTGCTGGCTGCTGGCTGCTGGCTGCTGGCTGCTGGCTGCTGGCGCTGCGCGATGAGCGGTGCGGATTGTGTCATCAGGTCGCTCAACCGCTGTTGCGGTGCTGGGCGTTGTGGCGGTTGCTGCGGTCGCGTCCTACGGTCTTACGGACATGATCGACATCGCGTTGACCTCGGAGCTTTCGCTTGCAGCTGGCGGGGGCTCAATGAGTAGCGTAGATCGGGTCATCGAGCGGTCAACCGCGCCTGCGTTGCTCGGCGTCGCGACGGCGCAAACTATGAACCTACCCATAGTCTCGGGCATGCGCACGACGAGTCGGGCTAGTTAGTTCATATGGTTCCGCTCACTGTATGCAGCGTCAGGGCTTTTGGTGCTGGTCGATCCAGGAAGTAATCAGCTTTGCACTTTCTTCTGGCGAAGCGCCGTCAACCTCGATGCTGTCCTTGCCTAGCTCGATTGTTACTTTCCGCCCTTTGCCGCGTGTGATCCATCCTTGCAGAAGGCGGACGACTGCGACGAGGACGGCAGAATTGGAAAGTGAGACGATCAGCAGGTCGGTCAGGGAGGCTCCGCCCGACTTCGCGATGTCTGGGACATCTGGGTCAGGAGCGCGTTCGACTTGGTCTACGTCAAGCATAAGGAGCTCTCGGCGTAGGCCATCCGTTAGCGCTCGGAGCTCACCAGGGTCACTGTCGTAAGCGTCAGCGATCTGGACGCGCAGTGACGTCGTACCTTCCATACTGTCCCCCCTGGATCTGCGAGTCGAGCGAGACGCAAAGCAGTTCGACCGCAGTCTCAAAACCGTAAAGGGTTCACTGACGACTGCTGGAACGGCTGTACTCTAGCATCGATCTGCCGTCCTTCAACGTGGATGCATTTGCCACGTGACCTTGGTGGTTGCGTCAACGGGATGAGGGCCAGACGAGGAGGGGACATCGGTGGATGACGCAGCCATTCGGCTGCCGGTGCCAGAGCTTTCTTCGAATACTCGATCGGCTCTGATCATAGCCACATCGCAGTACGACGATTCCGCATTCAACAAGCTGCGGGCACCGGTTCGCGATGCCGAGGACCTTGCTGAAGTTCTAGGAGATCCGGCGATTGGCGGTTTCACCGTTATCACCGTAGTGGATCAGTCAGATTCGCAGGTCTCCATGGCAATTGCGGAGTTCCTGAAGGATCGCAGTCCGGACGAGACAGTACTGGTCTACTTGTCCTGCCATGGCATCCAGGACCGGGCAGGTCGTCTGTGCTTCGCCACGACCAACACCGTAAAGGATCAGCCGCGCTTTACATCCGTTAAATCTGCGGACTTGCTCGAGGAGCTCGACGACTGCCGGGCAAGACAGCAGATCCTGATCCTAGACTGCTGCTTCAGCGGTGCGTTCGGCGGTGGCCGTAAAGGCGGACAGGATCTGAAGGATCAGTTCGTTCGTCCCGGGCGCGGCCGCGTCGTGCTGACTGCCTCCCGTGGCTATGAGTACTCGTTCGAGGGCGAGGCGCTCAACGACAACGGCCCCGTCGGGTCGGTCTTCACGACTGGCCTGGTTCAGGGGATGCGGTCCGGACACGCTGACACAGATGGCGATGGCTATGTCGCATGGGACGAAGCCTTCGCCTACGCCGAGCGCTACGTGCAAGGTAACGGGGCTCGTCAGACCCCACAACAGTGGCTCTCCGGGGGCGAGGGCGCGAAGATAATCCTGGCGCGCAGTCCAGCGGGCCAATTGGTGGTTCCCGCCCAGCTGCCCGAGGATCTTGCCGGCGAGCTGACGAGTCGATCAGCGGATATCCGTATTGGGGCGGTCAACGCGATCGCGCACTGGCTGCACGACCCGAATCCGGCGCGTGTAGTGGCAGCCGAGCAAGCGCTACTTGAGGTAGTCAGGCAAGATAATCCAACCGTTGCGAAGGTCGCGCGGGCCCGGCTGGAAGAATCGGCACGACCAGGTGCTTCGCAGGTGACCGATTCGGAAGCCGATGATGCAAAGCGACGTGAGACACGAGGCGGCAGCTACACCGATGAAGCAAACGGCGAGTCCCCTAATACTCAGCGGCCGTCGGCCTCCGATGAAGCAGGAACTGATGATGATACGGGTGCTGGCTGGCGACGGCAGGAGCCGTGGTTTACGCGCTTTCTCATTGCAGTTTCCGGTGCCTCGGTGGAGATACTGCAGTTCTTTCCGCAAGATCGAGCAAAATACATCGCGTTCGGAAGCCTGACCGCGGCCGCCGCGGTGCTGTCTGCCCTCGGAATTTATTTTGTCTTGCGAACTGCACTTACAGAACCCCTGGTCGCCTCGGCAATCATTGCGCTGCTGTCTGGTCTCGTTGTGCTCGCGATAGACCGCTGGCTCATTGTTACCGTGCCCCGCGGCCGAAACAGTTCGAGAACGCTTCTCTCTGCAATTCCGAGGCTCCTATTTGCGCTGCTCCTAAGCGCAATCATCGCTGGACCGATCATACTGCAAATATTTAGGTCCGAGATTAACGAGCAAGTAATGGTCACGAACTTGGTGCGCTCGGCAGACTTTAACCGGCAGTTGGAGACAAGCGGAATCGGAGCACAGGTAACGAAGGATCAGGCGCAGGTGAACAAGCTTGTGCAAATAGCTTCAAGTTCAAGTAAGCAGAACGCGACCGCAGTTTCGGTGGCTAAAGATGAACTTCCTGCTGCGCGGCAGAAGCTCGCGAGCGACCAGATGCAGGAAGAGCAGCAAAATTCCACGTTCAACAGGGTAAGCGACGGCGATACTGGCCTACCGGCCTCGATCGCAGCGCTCGTTAGTGCGTGCAGCGCTAATGCAGTCCTTTGTATTTCAAGCATCATCATATTTTTGGTCTTTGTCTTCGTAAGTATGCTGCCACTTGTCATGCAAATCATGCTGTCTTTCGGTCCGGAGAGCGCATATGAACGAGCCGCCAGCTACGACAATGATATTGCATTCCAAGCGGCGGCAACTATGCGCCGACGTCAGATAGAAAGAATGCTCAGAAAAAGCACATAGGCCAGGCGCGGGTTTCTGAGGCTGCTGTCAGCGACTCCGTTTACGATAACTGTCAAACCATATGAAACGTATGATCGTAGCGTGGCAGGAGTGGCAATCTTCAGCAGGTTCCGCACTGACGGGATGGCTGCTCGGCCTGGGCGTCATCGTGACGCTCGCCGAGAACGTAGCCCACGGCTTGGGCCACGGCCTCCAAGGCGTTGCTGTGGCCCGGGATCGCACTCGTCGATTGCTGTGATGATCATCCACGGCACGCGGAACTGCCGCCATGCGGGTCAGCAGCATCGGGCTGGCAGACTAGCGTCATGTCACCTACAGCAGACACTCCGATCACTGTCCGCATGGAGACGGGACTGCCCAATAGCGGTCGGATCACCGTTCACACTGAACCTGAGAACGCCGACGACCTGCGCCGTGCTTTCGATGTAATCGGCCTTTCAACCTCAGACATTGTCGAACTGCCCGTCCCCGAAGTGCTAGAAACGGTCTTTCAGGTCCAAAACATCCTAGGCTCCGCAGGGCTCGCGACCTTCGTCAAGGCGTTCTCGCTTTGGTTGCATCGTAACGACAAGAAGGACATCGATATCACCGTGAACGGTGAAAGTTTTAGATTCAAGGGGATGGGTGAAGCCGAGATTAGCCGGATAATGCACGAGAGACGGAAAGAGTGGGACGACCAATGGCGCCAGCAGCTTCCTGATCGATTTCCGTGCGATCAGGACGGCGAATCGCAGTAGGTTGGGCGACTCTGATCATCCCGCAAGCCTAGTCAGGTCTTACGCGCCGGGGCCGCCCCGAGACATTTATCGATGGCAGTCACTGCCTCGGGCCAGTCGGTAGCCGCCGAGGAGTGCAGGGGTGGTCGCGGGACTGGGTAGTAGCGACTGCCGCCGAGATCAATGAATCTGACGATAAGGTGCTTGATCGGCGTGAGTCTCGATTCGCGTTAGCGACTTCCTGTCCTGGTCGTGCGAAAGCGGTCTCCTGCGGGTCTCCGGTGCGACCTACCAGTTCCGCCACCGCGAGCTCCAGGACTGGCTGTCAGCCCGCCGCCCGTTCCCGGGCGAGCCGGTCGACCGTCCGAATACCCTGCCCGCCCGCGAACCCTGAGCAGGGCGCAGGTTCCACAACTGGGTTTGGCATACGAGCCCGAGAGCATTTGCAATATTAGACTTGCGACCCAGCCGTATAGCGCCGGGCAGAAGAATAGCCATTAAGTTCGGCATGCCGTGTGCAGTAGCAGTCCCGCTCATCGTGCATTCACTGACGGTCCGTTTTGGTCATTTGGCAATCCGTTGGCCGACATGAGCGTTGACTCTGCCAGCCACACAGAAAAACGCGCAGATAATCATGATCTTCTCGCCGGAATCGGCTCAGCGAACCAGTAGCGAGATGCGCCATAACGGCTCGGCGCTTGCTTATCAAGAGCCTCCGCGCCGTCGGCGATCCGACCACGGCCGAGCAGGCAGGCAGGCAGCCGGGCCGTATTTTATGCATCACCAGCGCTGGGCGTGGTCGCTCGCTTCTGCCGCGAATCGGTCGATGGGCTGTGGTTACTGGTGGAGCTGGACTAGCTGGTAGAGGGTGGCCAGGAAGCCGGGTCGGCAGGATTGGGTGACGTGCTCGACGTTCCACAGTCCTGACTGGCGGATCTGGGCGGGGATGGCGTGGTGCCCGAGCCAGCCGGGGCTGGGGTGGTCCTGGCTGTCGGCCAGGCGGGAGGTGAGGGCCACGAGCTTGACGCGAAATATCCGCCTAATTGCGCGGCCATCGGCCCGTCTGCGCCGACCGACTTAGGCGCGCATAGCAGGCCGATCTGGGGCCGATCTCCGCAGCGCCACTTGGAGACAGCGTCACATGCCGATGGTGGGCGCGCTGTGCACGACAATTCGCAGTGGGATCTGAACATCGTCTCAGGCGTATTCAACTAATCATGACGAATCGGCTGGCGATGCGCGCGCTCTGGGTGATCGCCCGGCGTGCCACGCCAACTGGATCGAGCAAGCTCGCGTGCTGAAAGTCCACGGTCGCTCCACTAGTCACGTCAACGCAGCGGCCTGACTTGGGCGCGGCGAGCAGATCGCCGAGGGCCGTTTCGCTATAGCCGGCATTGCGAGCTATCTGCAGAAGGGGTTCTGCAAGGGAGTCGGCGACAATCGCCATCCCGAGCGTTTCATCGGTATTTCGGCTGACCGTTCCCGCCAACTGGTCGCGTGTAAGCAGCAGAGTGGCGGCCGCATTTGGAATCCACCCTTCCTGAATGGCTATACGCATCGACAGGATTGTGCGTTCGATACGCTTAATTCTCTCCCGGGTGTCGGTTTCCGTTAGGCTGCCAACCTTGATGTCGGCTACGCCTCCTGCAAGTCGGGCTAGGCGAACGCGGAGCATTTCCTGATACTCGCCTGAGTTGGCGGCTTCAACTTCTCCGCGGATTTGCTCGACACGTCCACTAATCTGATCAGCGTCACCAGCACCATCGATGATTGTCGTATCTTGCTTGGTCACCACTATTCTGCGCGCACGGCCGAGAAGGTCGAGATCTGCATTTTCTAGCGTCAGACCGATATCTTCGGAGACGATCGCGGCACCTGTGAGGATCGCCATATCCCCGAGTAGGGGTCTGCGCTCCGTCGCTGTCCCCGGAGCCCTGATTGCGACAGACTGAAGGAGACCACGAATCTTGTTGATCACAAGAAGGCTCAGCGCATCACCGTCAATATCTTCGGCGATGATTGCTAGGGAACTCCGGGTCCGAGCAACTTTATCTAGCAGGGGAAGAATATTCTTGAGGGTCACCTTCGCATCGGCTATTAGGATGTATGGATTTTCAAGAATCGCCTCCATCCGGCTCGCATCTGTCATGAAGTAATCCGAGATCAGACCACTCTGCAGGAGCATGCCTTCTGTCAGCTCCAGCTCCAGGCCTGGAGTCTGGGATTGCACGACAGCAATGACGCCCTCCCTCCCAACTTTGTCGAATGCCTCAGCAATAGTCTCGCCAGCTGCAGGGTCGAAGGTGACGGTAGTGGCCAGGGCGCGAAGCTCCTGCTTGGTCGCGAGCTCACGCGTCATGGCCGCCACTACCGCGTCTGCTTGACTTGCGGCGTGTTCAATGCCGCGTTTGAGCGCTACCGGGTTT
>JBEKCN010000153.1:0-7089 GCA_050014855.1 Streptosporangiaceae bacterium
CAGCCGGTAGAGCAGCACCGCGGCCAGGGCCTGGCTAGCCCGCAGCCCACTGGCGACCAGGGCCACGCTGAGCGTTCCCTCGGCGACCCCGAGACCGCCGGGCGTGATATTGAGGCTCTGCGCGGCGATTCCCGAGCCGTAGACCAGCAAGAGGTCGTGCCACGGTATGGCGGCTCCGGCGGCGCGAATGCTCACGGCGAGGACCGCTGCGTCGGCGAGCCAGTTGGCCAGGCCCAGACCGGTCACTGCCATCCAGCCTGACGAAGGAAGCTGAAGTGTGCCCAGCCGGTCAGCCCAGGCCCGGACGGTCTGGCGGGGCTCGGCGGCGGGCCGGCGGAACAGCCGGGACCCGTGCCGCAGCGCCCAGGCGGCAGGCCGCTCGAGTGCCCCCCGCAGCCGCGGCCGGCGCATCGCCGCTCCCGTCACGATGAGAACGGCGACGGCAACGGCACTGGCGGGAAGGGCAACCGCTATGGCCACGATGTTCCCGGACGCCAGACCGCCGCCGCCTGCGACGAGTATGCCGGCGGCTGTGGAGACCACCCCGCCGGCCAGCAGCGACCAGCCGGCCAGCGGCACATCGACACCCTGGCGGGTGAAGCGGCGGAAGGTGAAGGCCGTGGCCAGCTCGGGTCCGGCCACCGGCACCGAGACGGACAGTGCGTTCGCCGCGAAGGCCGTGGCCAGCATCGGCCGGACCCCGACGCTGGCGCCGCCCGCCGCGAGCAGCCGGCGCAACATGATCGCGAAGGCCGCCATGGACGCCGCTTCGAGCACGATGGCAGCCGGGATCCAGAGCCAGTGCAGGTGAGCCAGCATCGCAAACGACGCAGCCACCGCGGCCCGCTCGGCCACTCCGCCGGCCACCAGCGCCGCTGCCGCGACCGCGGCGGCCGCAATGCGGGCCACATGCTTACCTCTCCGGTGCTCACGCACTGGAGCGGTACCCGAGGCTGTGGCGGTGGGCGGGGCTGGGGCGGTGGTGCCTCCGGGCCCGCGCGATTCTGGCCGGAGCAAGGGCCGGAGCCGGCCGGCTGATGCGGGTCTGGTGACTGTCATGTCCGTCTCTCTGAGGCAGTGTCGCTGTGGCGCCGCGGCCGACTCGGCAACCCGTGGATGCGGGTGCTGCCAGGTCTGCCGACCGGCTGGTTAGCGGCGATCGTGTCGGAGATCCTGACCGGGGACCGCCGCGGCGCCCTCGCCCGGTGGCTCCCGGCCGAAGAGGCGGCGGGTGCTCACCCGGGCGGGGCAACTCGCGGTATCAGTAGCCGACACTGCTGCCGGGCGCGGCGGAGGGCACCGTGCTGGCCGGTGCCGAATTGCTGGTTATCGCGGCGAGGCCGGGGGTAGCCACGAAGAAGTTCTCGAATCCCTGGCCGGTCACCTGGCCTGCGTGATCGTCAATGAAGGTGTACAGCGGATGGCCGTTGTAGGTGACCTGCTGGCCATTGACGTCCTTGAGCACCGCGAGGTTGCCACTGAGTCCCGTGCCGGTCGGCGCCGTGGATGTCAGCGGTGGCCACAGCCGGGCCAGGCTCCCCGTGACGAGCGACTTCGCTGCCGTGTCAGGCTTGTAGTAGTACAGGGGCTGGCCGGTGACGGTGGTCAGGATGGTCTCCATCTTGCCTCCGACGGCGACCTGGGCGGTGCGCACGGTCGTTGCCGCAGCACTGTGGCTGGCGGCGGGCGCGCCACTGGTGGGGGACGTGCTCGCCGTAGCGGCGGTGATACCTCCGGCGGTGGCCAGCACGGCCACGCCGATGCCGGCGATGATGACTCGTGGGTGTCGCATGATTTCCTCCTGGGATGATGTGCACTCTCTACTAACACGATTAGTAGAGACGTGAGGTTCACTGGCTGGGCGAAAAAATCCTGGCGGTGAGGCGCATGGTGGACCGCCGCGGCGACCGGGAGGGGACCGGTGCGCCTGCCGGCACGTGACGGAGCCCTGCCGTCGGCGCTCTCCAGCCCATGGTCATGGCCGGTGGCTGGCCGCGGGGGTGCCCGCGGGCAGAGCGGCAGGAAGGGACGCGGGGGTGGCGGCAGGCAGAGCGGCGGGGCTGGCGGCGGGGGTGCTGGTGGGCGGGGTGGCGGGGCTGGCTGCGGCTAGGGCGCGGACCTGGTCGCCGGTGATGGTTTCTTGTTCTAGCAGGGCGGTGGTGAGCTGGCTGAGGGCGTCCTGGTGGCTGGTGAGCAGGTCCCGGGCACGGGTTTCCGCGCTGGTCAGCAGGTCGGTGACTTCCTGGTCGACCAGCCATTGGGTGTGCTGGGAGTAGGCGCGTGCGCCGAATCCGGGCAGGCCGTCGGGCGGGTCGCTGTAGCTGACCGGTCCGAGCTTGTTGCTGAGGCCGAAGTCGCGGACCATCTGGGTGGCCAGGACGGTGGCGGAGGCCAGGTCGTCGGAGGCGCCGGTGGATGCCTCGCCGCAGATCAGCCGTTCGGCGGCGCGGCCGCCGAGGCGGACGGAAAGGGTTTCGGCCAGGTAGCTTTCCCCGTATAGCCGGCGGTCGTCGGCGGGGAGCATCTCGGTCAGGCCGAGGGCCTGGCCGGCGCCCAGGACGGTGACCCGGCTGACCGGGTCGGCGTGCGGGGACAGGACGGCGACCAGGGCATGGCCGGCCTCGTGGACGGCGACGGTGGCCAGTTCGCCGGGGGCGAGCGGGCTGGCGAGGCGGGTGCCGAGCAGCAAGCGGTCGCGGGCGCTGGCGAAATCGGCGGCGGTCAGGCTGGTGCGGCCGTCCCGGACGGCGGTCAGGGCGGCCTCGTTGACCAGGTTGGCCAGGTCCGCGCCGGAAAATCCGGCGGTGGCGGCGGCGATCTGGTGGAAGTCGGCGTCTGGGCCGAGGGTCTTGCCGCGGGCGTGGGCGGCCAGGATGGCGGCCCGTTCGGCCCGGCCGGGCAGCGGGACGACGACCTCGCGGTCGAACCGGCCAGGCCGGCGCAGCGCGGGGTCCAGGGCGTCCGGCCGGTTGGTAGCGGCCAGCACCACCACCCCGCCAGAGTCGTCGAATCCGTCCATCTCGGCGAGCAGCTGGTTGAGGGTCTGCTCCCGCTCGTCATTGCCGGGGAAGCCGCCGTGGTCGCGGCGCGAGCCGAGGGCATCGATCTCGTCGATGAACACGATGGCCGGCCCGCGGGTGCGGGCCTGCTCGAACAGGTCCCGGACCCGGGCGGCGCCGACGCCGACGAACATCTCCACGAACCCCGAGCCTGAGACGGAAAAGAACGGCACGTGGGCTTCGCCGGCGACCGCGCGGGCGAGCAGGGTCTTGCCGGTGCCGGGCGGCCCGGCCATCAGCACGCCGTGCGGTCCGCGTGCCCCGGCCCGGTGGTAGCGGGCGGGATCGCGCAGGTAGTCCACGACCTCGCCGATCTCCGTCTTGACCGCGGCGTAGCCGGCCACGTCGGTGAACCGGGTGACGGGGCGCTCGGCGTCGATGACCCGCGCTTTCGCCTTGGTCAAGCTGGTCAGGTGGCTCATGCCGCCGCCCAGCCCGCCAGCCTGCCGACGGGCGCTGCGGATGACGAAATAGAGCACGCCGCCAATCAGCAGCAGCGGCAGCAGCCCGGCCAGCACCGACAGCAGCGGGGAGGACGCGGCGGCGGCGGTGGCGGTGACCTGGACGTGGTGGGCGGCCAGGTCACCGGCCAGGCCATTGCCGCCGAGCGCGACCGGGATAGTGGTGGTGAACGGCTGCCCGCCGGTCAGGGTGCCGGTGACCTGGCCCGCCGGGCCGATGGTCACCGCGTGGACCGTCCCGGCGCCGACATCCGCCAGAAACTTGGTATAGGTCAGCGCCGTGCCCGGGGCTGCGCGGCGCGGCAGGACCAGCAGCGTCACGAAGAACGCTGCGAAAGCCGCCGGCAGCAGCCACCGTCGCCATGGGGCGGTTGCCTGGCCGGGCGGGCCAGGCGGGGACATGCGCATCGTGGTGCTCCTTCCAGGTGCCCGGCGGCACGCCGGGCAGGGTCTAACGGGTCTAGCGGGGGTCTGGCGGAGACCGGCGAGGATCTAGCGCGGGCCTGGCGGCCAGGGCGTGATCATCAGAGCTGGCTGTACTCGGGCGCACGCCGCGCGGCAGGCTGGGACTCTGCAGCCACGCTCGCGGCGTGGATCCGCGCCTGCCAGGCGCCGAGTATGGCGAGCAGGACGAGCAGGAGGATCACCGACTCCACGCTGAGCGCGGCGATGCCCAGCGGGCAGTGCCAGTTACCGACATCGCCGTGATCGCCCAGGAAACCCCCGTGCAGGGCGCGGGTCAGGATGTATCCGCCCATCGCCGAGGAAGCCACAGCAGCCGCCGCGGCCCAGGCCAGCCAGTGCGGCCGGGCGATCAGCACCCCGCCAATCACGACCGCCCCCGCGATGATCCCGAGATATCCGATGCCGACCAGCGGGGTCGGGCCCAGCGTGCCCGGCAGATCGACCACGTGGATCACCGCCAGCGCAACCAGCGCCAGCGCGGCTACCGCGCGGGCCGTCACCGCCGCGCTCTGATCCGGCTGCCATCGGGCAATACGCTCAACCATTGCTGTCCTCCTGCTGCTGGCCACCCCCCTCCGGGCCTGGTGCCTCGAAGGGGCGGTAGTGGCGTGTTCAACTACTAACACGCATAGGAGGCTCGGTCGGTTCAGCAGGACCGAATCCGCGAGTGCGACCTGGATCACACTGACCTCGAGGCGGCTGGCGTAACCCGGCACCCGAGAACACGTCGCGAGTCCGAGCCTGACCGCGCAGCTCATCGTGATATTCACCGGCTGCGGCATTGGCTAGCCGGCAGCGCCGCGAAAGATCGCGGCCAGCGCGGGCTCGTCGTCCGGCCGCTGCTGCGGGCACCGCGACGCAGCGGGGCCGGATCCAGGCTTATGGGCACGGAGCAGCGCATCCGTCCGAACCCGCCGGGCGGCGGTCGCAGGCTACGGCCCGCACGGTGCGGGCCAATTATGACGCCCAGCCGGTCACATGTCCGGTTCGAGGGAAGATGAGCACGTCATCACGATGCGGCGGCTAAGTGCGGGATCTGCTGGCTGGTTACCCACCTGGAGTCGATGACCCAGCTGCTGGTGATCACGACCCCCGGCTAGTCGCCAGGCCGCGGGTCGCCGACCTGGAGATCCCGCCGGTCAGGGGAAGGCGTCCTCGCCCGGGTCGGCCCGCGAACCATGCAGTAAACGACGCATGCGACTATGCCGGATCGAGCCGCCAGCTGCCAGCAGCCAGTCGCGGTTGGCCGCGGGTCTGGGCTGAACGCCGGGCGTCGTCGTGGTCACGGGCGTCTCCTTCGCTTGGCGAGTGAGCCAGCCGACGGCTCCGCGGCCTGGCGTACTGCCCGCGGGCCCGGCCGGCTCCTACGGTTCTGTTCTTTGCTAATACGGGTAGTAGGCTGGGATTGGTCCAGCCGCGAAAGTTGTCAGGTGCGCGGAGGATCCAGGGTCCCGGCTCAGGCCAGTCACGCCGCGATCGCCTGGTGCTGCGCCCGCCATGCGGCCTCGGCTTGTCCTATCGGGGTGGTGGCCGGGCCCTGGGTGAAGGGCCGGATTTCCTCGGAGATGGCCCGCCAGTTGGCGGAGAACACGGCCAGGTGCTCGACGATCGCCTGAGTGCTGAGCGGCGTGCCAGGGCGCAGGAATCCGGCGTTCTCCAGGCTGCGGCGGAACGCCTCCGGGTCGTGCTCGACGCAGATGGTGCGGGCCATCTGCATGAGCGGCTGCAGTTCGGAGGGGGTGAAGTGCTCGACCAGCCCGAAGTCCAGGAAGGTGACCTTGCCGCCGCGGTGGAACGGGTAGTTGCCCGGGTGCGGGTCGCCGTTGAAGGCGCGCACCTCGTACAGGCTGCGGAAGACGAAGCGGTAGATCGTCTCGGCAGCGCCAGATCCTCGCGCAGCAGCTGGCGCTGCTCGAGCGCGGGATTGCCCGCCGCGTACGGACGGCCGGTAACCGGGTCGGTACCGCGGACATGATCATGGATGCGCCGCACCCGGGCCGCGGCCTGCACGGCCACAGCCCGCTCACCGAAGGTGACCGTGGTTCACCGTCGGCGGCTGACAATCCGACACGTGCGACGAGGCCGCTGGGCATGCCACGCCGGTGCGGCGGCTGAATACGAAGCGCTGATGGCTGTTTACTTACCATCGCCGGCTGCCGGGTACCCGGCAGCCGGCGATGGTAAGGCAGCGGCGCTGCCCTAACCGGCGGAGGGTGTCCCCCGCCCGTGCTCCGCCAGGATCGCCAGCCTTTGCAAGATTGCGGCCGGCGGCTCTCCCGTCGCCTCATGCAGCTCGAGCAGCAGCAGAACGGAGACCACGTGCAAGCCGGCCATGAAGTCACCCAGACCGTCCGCGTCGACCGGAGTGAGCGCGTCCGCCGCCCACGCTTCCAGCTCGGGTGAGGCCAGGCCCGCGGTGAGCACCGCGATCGCCAGCTGCATGGCAGCGGCCACGATCTCGCCGGGCGCGGCCCGCACGGCCGCAGTCTGGTCACCGGACGCAGTCTGGTCACCGGCGGCGCCTGATCCCGGCGCGCACCGGGCGTTCCCGCGGTCCCGGCGGCGGCGCGGCCGCCAGCGGAGCCGTCCGGCCTGGGCGTCCGTCATGTTGTCCTGCCGCCTGGCAGGCGCGCCGGACGGGCCGTTCTGGTGATGGATCCTCATATCCGGCAACACGAGGCCGGCCGGGAGGTTGTTCATCACCGACGGCCGGGCTACCTGCTGTTCGGCGTCCCGCGTCAGCGGCAGGAACGGGAGCACCTCGCGGCCGATCCGCGGCACGGCCAGCAGCCGGTGATGACGGCCGGCCGGCCAGGTGGGGCCGCCTGCGTACGCACCCGCACGCGGCCTGCCCGCCAGGGTGAACCGATGATCACCCAACTACCAGGGACCTCGATCGGCGTCTTGCCGGCAGGGCGGACATGGACAGCCAGAGCACTAGTCAATCTTGCCGCGTCCTGAAGGGTCATTGGCCGGGGTTACCTCCCCCTCAGCGGGGGCTTTGCCGTGGCTGCGGGCTATCGCGCCGGCTTGGCTGCGGTTGGTCACCTGGAGCTTTTCAAGGATGTGCGTCACGTGGACGCTTACCGTCTTCTCGGTGATGA
>JBEKCN010000154.1:0-7059 GCA_050014855.1 Streptosporangiaceae bacterium
TGGTCAACGAGAACACAAAGCGTGATGCTTTGATCACAAGTGTGCAGGCTGCGGCTCCGAGTGGGCGGCGCGCCCATGAGTCGGCAAATCGCCCGGTTCACCGTCCGATCACAGGCACGCAATGGACACGCTGTCTGATGTGTGTAGGAGTACCCCGAACGACGCTGGGCCGGTTCGTCAGCGAGAATGTCGAACCGGGCACCCGCGTCATCACCGACGGCTGGAACGGGTACAACGGCCTCGCTTCCTCTGGCCGGGTACCTCCACGAGCGGCGCAGGCAGAGGGCGGCAGCCAGCCGCGGCGAAGACCCCGGCGCACTGCTGCCCGCCGTGCACCGGATCGCCTCGCCCGCCAAGCGGTGGCTGCTGGGCACCCACCAGGGCTCGGTGAACGAGGCACACCTGCCCGCGTACCTGAACGAGTTCACCTTCCGGTTCAACCGGCGCCGCTCCCGCAGCCGCGGCCTGGTGTGCTACCGGGTCCTGGAACTCGCCGCAGGCCACGATCCGGTTCGCTACTCCGACATCATTGCCGCCAGGAAGCCACGGAACCAGCTCCCGCTACGGCGCGGTGCCGGTCATCCGCCGAGCCTGGAACGGCCGCCAGCCAGGCGGCCCTGGAGAGCCGCCGAGATGCAGCTCCAGCTCCCCCTCCGGTTAACTGCATATCCCAGATCGGTGTTATCTGCAGCAGAGCGTTCGGCTGCTCATCCGTACCGGCGCAGTTCGTGGAAGAATTCGTCGATGATGTGCAGCTGGCCGGAGCGGACGACCTCGTCGTAGACGTACTTCCCCACCGCGAGGTCGAGCACTCCGAGGCCGAAGGGAGAGAACACCACTGGCCGGTCCGCCGGTATGGTCACCCGCCCCGCCATCACGTCGTCCAGCGTGCCGTGCAGGAAGTTCCGGTTGCCCGTGAGCTGTTCGGCTAGATGCGGCGAGGTGCTGGCCTTGAGGCAGTGCTCGATGTCGTCGACGATATTGGCCGAGGCGAGCAGGATCTCCGGCGCGAGGTCGCGCAGCGACACGTGCAGCACCAGCGGATTGTGCTCGAACCATGACAGGTCGCTGACGTGCGGCTGACCGGCGATGGTGGCGAAGATGATCAGGTCGCTGGAGCGGATCAGCTGCTCGGCGCTGTCGTGCACGGTGATCCGGCTGGCGGTGCCCGGCTGCTCCAGGTAGCCGCGGAAGCCGGCCGCACTGTCTGCGGATAGGTCGTGCACGCCGATCTGGTCGAACGACCAGCCGGTGCCGGCCAGGAAGGTGTGGATGTAGCGGGCGATCAGGCCCGTCCCGAAGAACCCGACGCGCGCCGGACGCGGCCGGCCGCGGCTGAGCCAGTCAGCCGCCGAAGCGGCCAGCGCGGCCGTCCTGGTGGCGCTGATGATCGAGGCTTCCAGGCAGGCGAACGGGTAGCCGGTGTCGTGGTCGTTGAGGATCAGCACGGCCGAGGCTCTCGGCAGGCCGGCCGCCACGTTCTGCGGGAAGCTGGAGATCCACTTCAGGCCATCGACCCGGAGCGGCCCGCCGATCGAGGCGGGCAGCGCGATGATCCGGGCGGACGGGCGGTCAGGGAATCGCAGGAAGTAGGACGGCGGGTTCACCGAATCACCGGCGCTATGCAGCCGGTAGGTGGCCTCGACCAGCTTCACGATCTGGTTCTCGCGCCCCTGCAGCGCGGGCTGGACCTGGGCACCGCCGATCACCGCGAACGGTGGCACGGTGACCAGCCCCCCATCGCGGACTCCGCGGCGGTGGAACCGGTGGTCGTCATCCGGTGGTCACCTCGGTGGTCGGCGAGCAGTCCGCCAGCCGCACCGCGTCGGCCATCGCCACGAGCACCTCGCGCGGTCCATCGTAGGGTTCCCTGCTGTGCGCGGTGCGGATGTTGTCCACGAGCATCAGGTCGCCGGCCTGCCAGGGCTCGCGCGCCGTGTTGGCCTCGTAGACCTCGTTGAGCAGCTGCACGATGTCCTCGTCGATCGGGTCGCCATTGCCGAAACGGGTATTGAATGGCAACCCGTCGGCGCCGTAGACGTCCACCAGGTACTCGCGCACCTCGGGGTCTATCGTCCGTTCGTTGAGGAACGCGATCTGGTTGAACCAGCAGCGCTGGCCGGTGAGCGGGTGATGCACCACGGCGCTGCGGTGCTGCCTGGTGCGCAGTCCGCCGTCGGGTTGCCACTCGAACTCGATCGCGTTGGCGTGGCAGTAGCTCTCGACGGCGCCACGGTCATCGGTGCCGAACGCCTCAGCGATTGACGCCCCGATGTCCTCGTTGTAGTTGCGGGTGAGCAGCCAGCCCTCCCGCTCGAACCGTTTGATCAACTCGGTGGGCAGGGCGTCGAGCACAGTCGGGGAGTCGGCCACCGCGGTGGCCCCGCCGTCGGTGGCCGCGGCCAGGCACGCGAACAGCAGCAGGCCGGGGAACTCAAGGGTGTAGCTCAGTTCGTGGTGCATGCACATCGGCTGGCTCGGCGGCCACTTCGATGCGGAGTACACGCCGCCGGGGTAGGCCCGCCGGGTTGCGAAGGCCTCCTTCTCGGTCATCAGACCGGTGGCCAGCCGCCGGAAGATGGCACCAGCCCCGGCCGCCCCATCCAGGCCGAGGCCGCGGACCAGGACACAGCCATGCTCGGCGACGACGGCGCGGAGCGCGTCCCGGTGCTGGGCCGCCCAGTCCGGCGCGTCGCCGGTGGCCTCGGCCTGCAACACCGGGGGTTTGCCGGGTCGCAGGTCCGGGTGAAGCAATGACGCGGGAGATGAGAACGACATCTCCATGTCCTTTCAGTAGCTGTTCACGAACAAGCCGACTATCTTTCGGCACCGTCGGTGCCCGGCAGTGGCTGGAGCAGCCCGTTGCGCCGCCCGGGCCTGCCGTCGACAAGCCCGGCCAGGTCGGCGAGGATGGGGTGACGGGTGAGGTCTTTGAGCGATACTGCACGGTTCAGGGTGATCGCTAGCTTCACGGCCGACAGCGAGGTGCCGCCCAGGTCGAAGAAGTGGTCGTGGCGGCTGATCTGGCCGGGCGGGATGCCGAGTACCTTCGCCCATGCGGCGGCCAGCCGCCGTTCGGCCGGTGTGCTCGGCGCCTGGTAGTTTTCCTCGGCAACGTCGAGTTCCCCGGCGAGCGCCGTCAGCGTCTTCGTGTCGATCTTGCTGTTGGCGGTCAGCGGCAGGTTTTCCTGCCAGTGGAACGCGGTGGGGACCATGTAGGCGGGCAGCGACCCGGCCAGCCGGTCTCGCAGGAGGGTGGCCTCGAGTGGCCGCTGGCCGGAGTAGAAGGCCACCAGGTGCTTGCTCTGGCCGGCCCGCCCGGCGACCACCACCGCGCCGTCGCGGACACCGTCCACCCGCAGCAGGGTGTTCTCGATCTCGCCGATCTCGATGCGGAAGCCGCTGATCTTGACCTGGGTATCCCGGCGGCCGAGGAACTCCAGCGTGCCGCCGGGCAGCCAGCGGCCGTAGTCGCCGCCCCGGTAGAGCCGCTGGCCCGGACGGTGCGGATCGGCCATGTAGGCCAGCCGGGTGCGCTCGGGGTCGTTGACGTACCCGCGGCCTACGCAGACCCCGGAGAAGACGATCGCGCCGGGAGCGCCGAGCGGCACCGGTGACAAGTGCTCATCGACGACGTAGACGTGCACGTTGCTGACCGGGCGGCCGAGCGGGACCCGTTCCCCGTCCGGCGCCCGGTCCATGACCTCGTGGTTGGTGTCGTCGGAGGTCTCGGTCAGGCCGTACGCGTTGACCAGCTTGATGCCGGGTTCGGCCGTGAACCAGCGCTGTGCGAGCTCCTTCTTCAGCGCCTCGCCGGTGACCGACACGCACCGCAGGTCCGGCAGCTCACGCGGGTGCTGCTCCAGATGGGACAGGACGGCTTCAAGGTAGGACGGCACGACCTGTACGACGTTAACCCGACCGTCAGCGAGCGTGTCGACGAACCGCTGGACATCCAGGATCACCTCCTGCTCGATCAACAGGGTCCGCCCGCCGGCCAGGAGCGCGGAAACCAGTTGCCACAGCGAGATGTCGAAGCACTGCGGCGCGGTCTGGGCGACCACCTGCCCCGCGCCGATGCCCAGGTCGCCGATCTTGGCGAACAGGTGGTTGAGCATGCCCGCGTGCTCGCACATCGCCCCCTTGGGCTCACCGGTGGAGCCGGAGGTGAAGTAGATATAGGCGAGCTGGTCCGGCGCGACGCCGACGCCGAGATCCCCATCGGCATAGTCCTCCTTGCAGGCCGCGTCGATCAGCAGCGTCTGGACGCCGGGCAGCGAGCCGAGGGCCTGGTCGAGGGTGGTGGTGCTGCCGGGCTCGATCAGTACCAGCCCGCATCCGGCCCGGGACAGCGTGGCCGCGATGCGGTCGGCCGGGAAATGCGGCTCGATGGGCAGGTACACGCCGCCCGCCTTGAAGACCGCCAGGACGGCGGCCATCCAGCCCAGGTTGCGCTCGGTCACCACCGCTACCACGCCTTCGCGGCGCAGCCCCCGCGCCAGCAGAGCCCGGCCCAGCCGGTTGGCCCGGGCGTTCAGCTCCCGGTAGCTCCATTGCCGGTCGCCGTGCACGGCCGCGACCGCGTCCGGGTGCGCCTTAACCTGCTGCTCGAACAGCTCATGGAACCGGCGGTCCGGCAGCTCCCGGCGTGGCCCGGCGAGCCCTTCGAGCTGGAAGCGCAGTTCCCCCGCCGACAGCAGGCTCTGCCGCCCGTGCTCGGCATCCGGGCCGACGGCGATCAGCGCGAGCGCGGTCAGGTGATAACCGGCGATCCTGGCCGCGCAGTCCGTGTCAAGCACGTCGGTCCGGTACCGCAGCCGCAGCACCAGCCGGCCGCCGGGCCGGCCGATCCCCACCCGCAGCACGGTGCCAGTAGCCAGCCCGCCGCCGTCGCCGGCATGGCCGCCATCGTGGCCGGCCGGGTCGAACTCGGTCTCGAACGATGGCCCAGTGACGCCCAGCTCGCGGCGGAGATCACCCACCGGGAAGTCCTTGTGCGACAGCAGCTGCGCCTCGGCGCTGTGCGCCTCCAGCAGCAACCTGCGCCACGAGCCGGGCCCGGTGGCCAGCCGGCACGGCAGCGGCGCGCCGCCCCCGCCGGCGACATAGCCGGTCACCACCTCCGGCTCGCCGGACAGCGCGGCCAGGACCTTGGCGTGCGCGGCCAGCAGTACCGAGCCGAGCGGCACGGCCAGCTCGTCCGCCCGCCGGCGCAGCGCCGCCGCGAGATCATCGGGGATCGCCGCCTCATGCCCGGCGACACCAGCCATCGGGTGCAGGCTCCACCGCGGGATCGCGGTAGAGCCGCCGGCGGTGAGCAGACCGCGCCAGAACTCCCGGCCAGTCCCTGAAGTGGCCGCCGTGTCAGGCGAGCTGATCGTTGCCATGTCACATCTCCCTGGCCGGGTTTCCGCCCCACCGTGCGTGCTCCGGCACGTCCTCGCCTTTCATCAGGAAGGAGTCGGGGGCGAGCACCGCGCCGGCGCCCATCGTCACGCCGTAGTGGACCATTGCGCCGACCCCGAGGGTGCAGCCGGCCCCGAGCGTGCTCCGGTCCGACTTGAAGGTGCCGTCCTCCTGCGAGTGGCACTGGATCTTGGTGTTCGCGTTGAGCATGCAGTCGTCCCCGATGGTGGTCAGGGTCCGCTCCGTCAGGTAGCAGCCGTCGTCGAAGACCCTCCGGCCGACCCGGACCCCCAGCCCCCGCCAGATCAGGTTCTTGAACGGGGTGCCGTCGAACATGTGCAGGTACGCCTCCCCGGGCACCTTCCAGAGGCGTTCGTGGCGCCAGAAGTACGGGTCGTAGATGGAGCAGTACCTCGGCTGCAGCCGGCGGAATGCCCTGAGCGCCCGCTCCACCAGCACGAAGTAGACCGGGGTGATCAGGATGCCGAACACGAACAACGCGGCCATCCAGATCTGTGCGTATCCGCCGTAGGAATCGAAGGCGGCCAAGCCGAATACGGTGATCAGGAAGACCTCCAGCCACCGTCCGACCAGGAACACGCCCATGGTCCGGATGTTGTGCCGGTTCTTCGCGGACAGGCGGCGGCGCAGTTCGTCTCCGGTCCGCAGATGGTCGAACCGGCTGTCCCGCTCCACCGACCGCGGGATCTCGAAGGACGGCGAGCCCAGCAGGCCCACTCCTTCGCGGATCTCCCCGTCCAGCGGGATCATCACCTTGGTTGCGAGCAGACAGTTATCGCCCGTCCTGCCTCCCGCGGGATAGGCGATGTTGTTCCCGATGAAGTTGTGCGGCCCGATCGACACCCGGGACAGGCGGAAGGACGTGCTGGAGAAGTCGGCGTTCATCATGGACAGCCCGTCGGCGACCATCGTTCCGCTGCCGATGGAGGTCAGGTACGGGGTCTCGTGCCCGACCTCAGTGCCGAAGTTCGACCCCGTCTGCTCGACCTGCGACAGGTCATACCCCAGCCAGCGCAGGTAGCGGACGATGTAGGAGCTGTCACCGAAGAAATGCGTGAAGAACTTTATGCCCGTCATCTTCGCGATCATCCGGTGGACCCGGTCGTGGAAGCCGTACAGGGGATAGACCCGGTCCGGCTGAATGAACAGGTTCAGCACCCGGGGGACGGTGACCACCCACAGCAGGCCGACGAGCAGGGCACCGAAGAAGAACACGAGGGAGACGGCCGCCGCGTCGATGTAGAGCGTCCGCGACGTAATCGCATCCGTGCCCGGATTCAGCACCTTGCTCAGCGACGGTACCGCGGTCAGCAGCAGGAACACGCCCCCTTCGACCAGCGGCAGGTACAAGAAGAACACACACAGCAAGGTGACAGCGCAGAACCTGACCCGGCGCAGCGTGCCGCAGCGAGCCGGGGCGACCCTCAGGTAGTTCACCTCCGTGCGCTGGGCCGGGCACCCGTGCCACCGCTCGCCGTCCGCTACCGCCTGGCCGCTGTACAGCGCGGAGGCGTGCCCGAGCTGCGCCCCGTCGCCCATCGATGTGCCGATGTCGAGCACGCTCTTCTCGCCGACGAACACATCCTGGCCGAGGGTGACCGTACCGGTCTGGATCCAGCCCGCCTGCGCCCG
>JBEKCN010000155.1:0-7030 GCA_050014855.1 Streptosporangiaceae bacterium
CCGCCCGCTGTGCGATTTCGCGGACCAGCCGGAGCCGCGCCGTCTCCTCCGGCCGGAGCAGCGTACCGGCTGGCCACGGCGGCGGCTCGTCGGCCAGCGCCAGCCGGACCTGTCCGTAGCCCGGCCGTGTCCAGGTGGCCAGCACCGACGTTCCGTCCGCTGACGTCCTGGTGCCCAGGTCGGTTACGGCTTTGGGGGCAGGTTCGGGCACAACGGGCTCGACCCATCCCGCTGCATGCCGGAGCCGGCCGCCCGGGGCCCGGTACACCGCCGCGATCCAGTAGTAGTACCGGACCCCCGTGCGCAGCCCGGTGTCAGTGAAATCAGTGGCCGACGCCATCACCGTGCTCCCGTCGCCCGGGCCTTTCGGCGGGCGGTCGTCCCGCCGGGCGACCAGTACGGATTCCGCGGCCGGGTGCAGCCGCCAGGTCGCGGTCACCGAGCTGGCGGTGGCCGCGACGGAAACCTCGCGGACGTCGGGAGTGAACATGACCCCGGGCGTGACGGCCGGGGCTGACCACGCCTCGCCACCGCGGCTGGCGAAGACGCTGTAGAAGAGCTCGGCGCCGGGCGGCGCTTCGGTGTCGGTCACGAAGCACTGCGCGAGCCGGGTGACCACGGCCGTCCCCTCCGCGGGTGATCCGGGGGCCAGGTCCTGGCCGCGCATGACCCGGTAATACACCTGGCCGGCCAGGGCCGGGCTTGGTTCCCAGGTGACCGACACATGATCCCCGTCCGGTCGCGCGACGGCTCGCCCCGGGGGCGGCGGTGGCACCGCGGCCAGCCGGGCGGCCAGGCTCTCATCGTCGTGAGCCAGGCCGAGGGCCTCGGTCAGCAGCCGGACCGCCTGCTCGGGCCTGCCCCGGGCCATTTCCTGGTCGGCGCGGCGGGTGAGCATGACGACCTCGGCATCCAGCGCGGCGATCCGCTCTCGCAGTGGTTCGCCGGCGGGCAGCCCGGCGCTCAGCTGTTGCGCGTTCCGGAGCCGGCCCGCGGACAGCTCGCTCTCGATCTGCTGGCGCGCTGTCCCAGCCGCGTCCGGGGCGAGCAGGGCAGCCGCGATCAGGCCGGCCTCTTCGTAATCCAGGCCGAGCTCGGCGGCCTGGGTGGTGATGCCCTTCTGCACGAAACCGCTGCGCGCGAACTGCCGGAGTCGCTCGGTGACCTCCGACAGCAGCAGGGCGTCGAGCTCCCTAGGCTGGCGCGCCGCGGTGCGCAGTACGGCGAGGACGTTCTCGTTGTGGGTCTTTCCGGGATCCGAATAGGGCAGCGCGCCGGCCGTACGGCGCGCCCGCGCGATCGCTTCCTCATCCAGGGCCTCCCCGCTGGCCAGCCGGAACCCGCCGAGCACCCGGAAGCCGCGTGCGACGGCATCCCCGAAGACGATCTCGGCCGAGAGCCACCGGCCGAGCGGGGCGAGATGCCTGGCCAGGTCGGCCTGCTTCGGATGCGGGCTCGCAGGCAGCCGGGGGAACGACCGGACGATCCGGACCCCTGCTTTTCCCAGCGCTTCGGCGACATCCTCGTCGCTGACGGCTCCGCCGGCCGCGGCGCGCAGCCGGGCCACCGTGGCCGGTCCGACGTGAGTGGCCGCGCCCGCTTCGGTTTCGGCCAGGCGGCCCAGCCGGCCGATGTTGTCCTGCCGCGCCCGCGCCTGGCGCCTGGCGAAACCTTCCGGGGTGACGCGCCCGGCGCGCTCCAGATCGGCGTGCGCGGCGAGCAGGGTGTCCGCGAGGCGGGCGTAGGTCCGTTTGTTCTTCAGCTCCTGCCAGTAGCCCGTGACGGCGCGGATCTGCGCGGCGAACGCGGCCGGGCCGGCGGCCTCTGCGGGCAGGCCGTACCGCACGTACAGGTCCGGGGGAGGCACGTTGCCGGCCTTCCGGGCCGGTTCCAGTACGTCGCGCAGATATCGCTCCCGGTCCCAGGTCACCTATCCGCTCACCTCGTAACGGGCCACCGCGGCGGTCGCCCGCTCCACGTCGGCCTCGTCCAGGCCGCCGATCTGGATCTCGAAACGGACGTCGCTGCCGCCGGCCTCCCAGGCGTGCACTCGCAGCAGCCCGGATTCGGTCATGTGAAACTCGACTTCGAACGGCGTCCCGGCTGGCCGGGACGGCAGATCCCGCAGCACGCCCGCCCCGATGTGCTTGTTGTTCTCAGGTTCCTCCGAGGCGACCGAGCCGGCCTGTTCCCAGACCTCCAGGCTGACCCGGCGCTGGCCGTCCTTGATGGTCCGGAATGTCTGCGGCCCCGTGTCGGCCGGCAGCGGCGTGTTGGCGGTGAGCAGGTGCTCGACGTAGTTGCGGGCCCGGTCCGGGTCGGACTTGAACAGCGGGTCGCTGCCGTCGACCACCTTGAGCCCGAAAGCGCGCGGCACGACGGTCGCCACCCGCTTGCGGGCGATGCTCTCGACCTGCTCGACGCTGATCCCAAGCTGGTCCGCGACCTGCTCGGCCGCCTCGCTGGGCCCGGCGTCCTCACCCTCGGCGGACATGCTTACCTTCACCTTCTTCATCAGGGCGAACAGCGCCGCGCCCTTGGCTACCGCCAGGTGCGGATCCTGCAGCCGGGCATCCAGCCCGAACCGCTCCTTGAGCGTCCGGGCGATGGCCGGGGTGACGGTCATGCCGCCGACCAGGAGCACATCGTCGAAGTGCTCGACGCCCTTCTCGCGGGCGGTGGCGATCGTCCGTTCGGTGATCTCCATGGTCCGTTCGAGCAGCTCGGACGTCATCTCCTCCAGCTGCTCCCGGGTCAGCTCGAGCTGCACGACCGATCCCCCGAACCGCACACTGTGCTTGCGGGCCTGGGTGGCGCTGAGCTGTCTCTTCAGCTGTTCAGCGGAGGTGGCGAGGTCCTGCATGAACTGCTCGTCGCCCGCCGGGTCGAGGTCCGGGTATTGCTCCTTGAAGCCGTTCAGCAGGAAATCGCTGATCATGGTGTCCCAGTCGGCGCCGCCCAGATGATGGTTACCGTCGGTGCACACCACCTGGATGTCGTTGCCGTCGATCCGGATGACCGTGGTGTCGAAGGTACCGCCGCCGAGGTCGAAGACAAACAGGTGCCGGACTCCGGTGCCCCGCCCGACCGCCTCGTAGCTCAGCGCGGCGGCCACCGGCTCGGCCAGTACGTCCAGCACGTTGAGCCCGGCGATCTGCCCGGCCTTGCGGGTTGCTTCCCGTTCCAGCACGCCGAAGTAGGCCGGCACAGTGATGACTACGTCGCCGACCTGCTCGCCGGTCTGTTCCTGCGCGGCCCGGGCCAGCTCGCGCAGGATCAGCGCGGAGATCGACTCCGGGGTATGGTCCTGGCCGTGGAAGGGGTAGTGGACGTCCTCACCCATCTGCCGTTTGATTAGCTCGGCGACCAGGTGCGGCGCGAGCAGCGCCGAGTCCCTGGCCTGCGTGCCGACCACGACGCTGTCCGGCGACTCGAAATAGACCACCGACGGTGTCGTGTCCTCGCCCACCGTGCTCTTCAGAACGACAGGCCGTCCGGTGTCGTCGACGTAGGCGATGCAGGAATAGGTGGTGCCAAGGTCAACTCCGTAGGTAGCCATGTCACCTCACTGGAAATGCGCTTGATCTGGGATCGCCCCGCGACCCTGCGCCGCGCCGGGCCCGGGGGAGTACTGGTAGAAACGGGCGTGCAGGGGACGCCTGACCCGGCCGGTGGCGCGTTCGGCAAACCCGGCCGCGACTACCTCGGCCACCGTGTTGTGCCGGGACTCATCGGCGCAGGGCACCACGCCCAGCGGCCGGTGCCGGTCCCGGTCGAAGGGATCGCCTAAAGCAGCCGAGAAGACCTCGTAGCCGCACCGGTCCAGGATCTCGGCGATGTCGTCCGCGAACGATCGCAGCAGTCGCTGCTCCGCCCCGTCGGCCGCCAGGCGCCGCGCCTCCTGGCTGAGCTGGTCGTACAGCCTGATCAGGTCGGCCACGATGGGGTCCAGGACGGCCCGCTCGATACCGCCGCGAAGCCGCTGGTTCTCTTCGTGCAGCCGGTCGATAATCGATTCACGGTGCGCCGAACGCCGATGGAATTCGGACAGCTGGCCTTCCACCTTGTCCAAGCGCCCGGCCAGGACGGCCAGGACCATTGTGACGTCGGCCGCGGCGGGCGTTTGCTCCCGCCGGTCTCGCTGCTCGTCTTTCTCGGTCACCGCGCCACCCGCCTGCGAAGGACACAACAGAAAAAGCATCGCTCACTCGCAGCAAAGGCGCCAGACCCGCGCGAGCGTCATTGAGGGTCCGGATAGCTGCCCATCCGGGCGTTTCGTTATAAAGCGGAAAATCGGCAGCCGCGCGCGTGCTCCTCGAAATCGCAGATGTTGAAAAAGACGATGCGCAGCACATCGCCGGTTATCCGGTCGCCGAATTCCGCGTCGGCGACGCTGTCCGCGATTTCCCTGATCTCTTTGTCAAGATCGGGCCGTGGCAGATCGCGGGCTCGGCGGCGAATAGCAGGGACGGTGATCTTTTCCGGCGGCTTGTTCAGTGCCGCCGCCGAGAACCGGGGCGAGCGCCGGCCGGCCAGGGGGTTCACCAGCAACTCGGTCACCGTGTACCACGCGGTCACCGTGGTCAACTCGGTGATCAACGCCTTGCTCATGCCGCTGGCCTAGCTGGCGTTGCGCCGCCTGCACCTGCGCCGCCCCGTAACTGATACTGCCCCGTAACTGATGCCGCGGCCGCCGAGCCGCGGGTGCCTCAGCGGGTCGTCCCGGGCTAGCTCGCTCGTCACGCTGGCAGCGTGCGGTCCGCACGGCCGGCCCGCTCGGCGAGGTGCTGCTCGCGGTGCAGGGCGCGCAGTTCCGCCTCGTCGTAGCCGCCCCAGATGCCGAACTCCTGCCCGGTGGCCAGCGCGAAGGCCAGGCAGCGCTGCCGCACCGGGCAGCTGGCGCAGATAGCCTTGGCCCGCTGGGTGTCGGCGGCGCCGCGGCCGGTCGAACTGAGCGGAAAGAAGAGCTCGGGATCCATGTAACGGCACGCCGCCGATTCCCGCCACAGGTCTGGATCGGTGTCGGCCCGGGACAGGCGGCCCGTCCCGCCGGGGCGGGTCCCGGGGCGCCGGGTGGCCCGCCGGCGGGGACTGTCGGCGTAAGCGCGGCCCTCAAGGTGGGAAGTGGTGGTCACTGCTCCTCCTGACGCGATACTCTTTCGTCAACGTGATGAGGTTGGAGTCATCAACTTGATGAAGTCTATATCTGATGGGAGCACCGCCGGCGACGACCCTGCCGTGCTTTCGATCGGCGAGGTGTCCCGGCGGACCGGCATTCCGGTGGCCGGGCTGCGGAACTGGGAGCAGCGGTACGGCCTGCCCCGGCCGCAGCGGCTGCCGAACGGCCGGCGCCGCTACCGCGAGTCGGACTGCCTGCTGCTGGAGGAGGTGCTGCGGAGCCGGGCCCAGGGCCTGTCGCTGGCTGCGGCGGTGGCGCACGCGCTATCCGGGGCCGGCCCGTTCCGGGACACGTCGATCTTCGCCGGGCTGCGGCGGCGTCATCCCGGCCTACAGGTGCACGTCATGACCAAGACCATGCTGCTCGCGCTGACGCATGCGATCGAGGACGAGTGCTGCGCCCGGGCCCAGCGGCCCGTCCTGGTGGGCGCCTTCCAGCGGCAGCGCTTCTACCGGCAGGCCCGGTCACGCTGGACGGATCTGGCCCGCACCGCGGCGCAGACGATGGTCTTCGCCGATTTCGGCCAGCGCGGCCCGCAGTCTGGCCTGCGGTCAGGCCCGCGGTCTGGCCCGCAGGCCGGCCCGGTCGCGGAGATCCCGATTGCCGAGGGCTCCCCGCTGCAGCGCGAGTGGGCGCTGGTCTGCGACGCCCCCGACCATCCGGCCTGCCTGGCGGGCTGGGAGCACCCCGGGCAGAAGACCTGGGCGGACCCGGACCGCACCTTCGAGATGGTGTGGTCGGTCGATCCCCAGGTGGTCCGCAGCGCCGCCCGCATCGGCGCCGGACTGGCGGCCGCGGCGGCGTTCGAGATCCCGGCGCCGCTCCGGGCCCGGCTGGACGCCGACGCCGAGGCCAGCTCAGCCGACCTGCGCCGGGCCAGCGGGCTCATGGAGCGCACGTTCGACTACCTCAGCCGCCGGTTAGCCGCTCACCTGCACGCCGGACGTCCAGGCCGCCAGGCCCTCGTCCGTGAGCACCCGGTCGAAGCACTGCTCGGCCGCGCCCAGTAGCGGGCCGTCGGCCACCAGGCGGGCCGGGACCAGCGGGGGCGGCGGCAGCGTGCGGAAGGCCATCAGCCCGTCGTGATAGGCCGCGGTGATGTGCCCCCCGGCGACCTCCAGGAGTTCCCGGCCGAGGCCGCCGACCGCGATCAGGTGCGGGTCGAGCGCGTTGACCAGCCCGGCGGCGCCGCGGCCGAACGCCCGGGCGGCGCCCTGCACCGCGGCGGCAGCCTCCGGCTGGCGCGTCCGGGCGGCGGCCAGCACGCGCCGCAGGTAGCTGACCTCGTCCGCGGGCATCGCCTGGCCGAGGGCGCGCGCCAGCGCGTAGCCGTCGAGGCTGGTGTTCCAGCAGCCCATCGCCCCGCACCGGCAGCGCTGGGACGGGTCCCCGAACGGCATGTGGCCGAATTCCCCGGCCGTCCCGTTGGCGCCGAGGACGACCCGGTCGCCTTCCACGATCGCCCCGCCGACGCCCGCGTCGAAGTGCAGGTAGACCATCGTTCCTGCGCCCAACCCAGCGCCGTGCCGGGATTCGGCGACCGCGGCGAAGGTCGCGTCATTCCCGGCCAGGAGCGGGACGTCCCGGTCGTAGCGGGGCCACAGGGCGGACAGGTCGACGTCGTGCCAGCCGAGGTTCGGCGCGCTGACCAGCCGGCTGCCGATCACCGTGCCGGGCACGGACACCGCGGTGGCCCGGACCCGGGGCCCGAGACGCGCACTGATCTCGTTCAGCCCGGCGGCCACCGCGGCCAGCACCCGCTCCTGACGCCGCTCGTGGGTCCCCGACACCGAGCTGATCTGCGTCCCGCCCAGCTGCACCGCGGCGACCTGCCAGGTTCCCTGTGAGATG
>JBEKCN010000156.1:0-7017 GCA_050014855.1 Streptosporangiaceae bacterium
CAATGAGCTTCTTTGAAAGCTTCATTGTCTTGCCTTCCCCCCGACGATTCTGTCTGAATCGCTCTCCGCAATGCCCCGGAGGGCATCACCAACGATCAGCTAAGAATTGGTGGTCTGAGCCGGAGTTGTCCAGTAATTGGTGACACCACCATCGATGTAGATGTCCGGGCCGGTCCAGTTCATGCCGGTATCGGTCCAGGCGTTGCCGTTATCGATCACGGTCACCGTGTCGCCGTAACCTGTGTCACCATCCTGGTCGCTGCCGGTGCAGATATAGGCGATGCCGTCGCCGTCCGGGGTGCACGAAACATTCACTGATATGATGCCGGGCGAGTAGTAGTCATCGGCCGGTGCGGCGGTCAGCTCACTCTGCTGCTCGCTGGCCAGCGAGTTGTACAGGGTCTGACTGTTGAGAAACTCGCCAGCCTGGTTGGTGGGGGCGGCAGGCGCAGCGGGCGCTGGTGCGGCTGGAGCCTGTACGTAGGTGGTGTGAGTTGGCGCGGGCGCAGGTGCTGCTGTAGATGCCTTTGGCTTCGGAGCAGCAGCCGGTGCGGTCACCGTGTGGGTGACGGCCGGTGCTGCGGCAGGGGCCTTTGCAGAGCCGCACGCGGCGAGACTAATTCCGGCGGAGAGTGCGATGGCCGGTATTGCAACCAGCTTGGTGGTAGTCATGATTCCCCCTTCCCGTCAATCATTGAATTCGATTAGGTCGCCGCTGCCGTCCGTGACTATCACGGGGTTGCCGACCGATGCGGAGGTCATGGACTGACCATCCACATAGAAGTACGAGGTGCCCGGCTGGTTCCAGTAACCGCCTGCGATGTAAGCCGAATGGACATCCAGCGCGAACGCGCACGTGGTACCCGTCCCGATAGAGACACCTGAGCCGCAGAAGGTAAGAGCACCGGTGTTTATCGGCTCACTCTGTGCTGGCGGTGCGGGCGCTGGCTGCACGATGACGGTCTTGGCGGGCGCTGGCGTGGTCTGGACCGGCGCTGCCTTCGAGGCCGGTGCGGTCACGGTGTGCGTGGCTGCGGGCGCGGTCTTGACGATGAGCGTATGAGTGTTAGTGCCGCACGCGGCCAGGCTGAGGCCTGCGGCCAGTGTGATGGCCGGGATTGCGACTACCTTGCTGAGCTTCATTGTCTTGCCTTCCACCAGTACAGAAAAGCCTTATTCCAACTCTCTGTTGAGGAAATGTTACGGAGCGCGCATTCCGGTACCTAGAGGAGAAATGACTAGGAAGTCAGGGGTGAACGTCACCTAACGTGACAGCCACCGGACGTTCGGCAACTAGCCGCCTCTTGAGCGCAGGGCGCCCCGGGGAATCTGCGGGCTCCCGCCTGGTCACCCGGTAGCCCGGCCCGGCTCCCTGGTGGCGGCGATGTGAGCCTGGAGTACGCAGGGGGTCATGAGAGCACTGTCATGAGGCCAGGTCATGCATGGGGAGCATGGGCCAGGAACAACCCTGTGTGCCCCCGGGGGGCGCGTTGAGGGACCGGGAGCATCGGGGGCTTGGTGTCATCCCGGATGGGGTGGCGCTCAGCGTGACTCTCAGGGCCGTGCAGGGCCAGTCGAGCGGTGAGCGCCCCAGGGGGAACGCCCACCGCTAGCTGGTGGTCACAGAACTAGCTGTCGTACGTTGCCGAGCAAAGGTCCGTGCCGTTGATGTTCGCGTCCTCCAGCGAGCCGGTGGCAGCGGTGCTCACCCAGATGGTCCCCACCCCGGAAGCGTTGAGGCCCACCTGCTGTGTTATCTGGTAGACGTTAATGCCGCCCTCCTCCGTGATGTAGAACTGAACGGAAACGACCGGGCTGGTGTTCGGATTCCCGGTGACAACCGCACCCTGGTTCGGCACAGTCTGCGGGTACCAGGCTCCTGTCGCCTCACTCCCGGCGTTCGGGTACGCGAGCGCGCAGCCGAGGGGGGATCCACCCACTGCGCTGGTGGCCATCTACTATCTGCTGCCCCTGGACCACTCCTCGACCTGGGTCGCCGTCACGACACTGGTGATCGGGCTGGTGGCGCTCATCGCACTGGTCGCCTTTCAGGTCCCGCCAGATCGTCACATCACCGTTCCCGGGCCTGCGGGGGGTCGAAGCCCTCGCCACCAGCATTCCGCTGTTCCTGCTGCTGTTCGCCAGCACCTACGTCGTCCTGGACACGATTTCCGCCAGCAACTTCACCGAGCCGCTGACACGCACCGACGCGCTGTATTTCACCGTCACCGTTTTCTCCACGGTCGGGTTCGGCGATATCACCCCCAAGACCGAGACGGCGCGGCTGGTGGTCACCGGGCAGATGATCGCCGATCTCGTCGTCATCGGGCTCGGGCTTAAGGTCATTGTGGGCGCGGTCAAGCGTGGTCGCCAGCAGCAGCCGACGGGCGCGCCGCCGCCGCCAGGCCAGGCTGCCCCGCGTCCGCAGGTCGGCGGTACCCGCCGTTACGCTGCGTCGATGGTCGCGCCTGCAAAAGGGGGGCCTGACCCGTCCTCCGTGCCAGACATCCTCTCGCCGTTCCAGATCACAGTAAAGGGCGCGCCTGCGGCGCGTCGGTTGCTGGCGCAACCGCAGACCCTTGACTGTGACCTTCCAGGGCAAGACCCTCGGCACCTATCGGTTGGACGGGGCAGTCCGAGCCCCGCCGTCCCCACGTCTGCGGAAGGTGTCAACAAAGTCCCGGACTTCGTGACCATGACCGCACCCGAGCCGGACAAGCCGATCGCTGACCTGGCCGACGCGACTCCGTACAGCAGAGGGGTACAGCAACCACCGCGGGTAGATGCCACCCTGAACTGACGTCGCCTGCCAGGTGAGCTGGGCAAGTTAAGCGACCACCTGGCCGTGCCGACAGTTCGGGACGAAGAGCCACCGGAACTGGCGAAGAAAACTGCCGAACCGGGCCATATGTGGATCTAGGCGGGTTTGCCGGTGACGTAGACGGTGAGCGCGCCGATCTGCAGCCCAGGGGTGAAGACCTTAACGACCAGCTTGGCGTCGAGCAGCACCGCAGCGGCCGAGTTGATGGTCGAGGTGATCCCGGTGGCGACGATCTCGCTGCCGCTAGTCGTGCGCGCCATCTTGGACAGGCTGACCGCCAGCACCGGGACCTGCTTACCGGACACGGTCGCCGACAGGATGCCCTGGGTGGTGTTGAGCACGAAGTTCGTCGCGGTCACCGTCTTGCCAGAGTGCGTGAACGACAGCCCGCCGCTGTGGTCGATCGTCCCCTTCAAACCGGCCTGGGTCAGCGTGCCGCCGGTGATCGGGAAGCTGATCCCACCAGACGAAGCCGCGGTCGCGGGGGCGACCGCACTGACCTGCACGCCAGCGGTCTTAAGCGCCTGCGCGGTCGATGCGTCCAGCACCAGGACGGTGTTCTTGCCGGTCGCCGTGATCGTCTGCGCGGACGCCGACCCGCTCGCACTGGCCATCGGGCTCGCAGTTGCCTTCGGTGAAGCCGACGGCGACTTGCTGGCTGTACTGGAAGGCGTCGACGAACTGCAGGCGGCGGCAGCGGCCACTGTGAGGGCGGCAACACCAAAGACCAAGGGGCGGCGGGCAGAAGAAATCGTCATCGTGGCACTCCGGTGGTGAGGGTGGCAGCGTTGGGTTGTCCCCCTCGCTGAGGCCGGTGCCGAAGCTACAGCATGAGCCCGCAGCCTGCTGCCCGCCGCGCCGAAGGTGCTCCAACCGATTCCGGGGAGTCACGGTCTTCTACCCGCCCGTAGCCGCTGCCGCCGCCGCACAGATCGTCGTCCGTGCCGATAGTTCGCATCGAGCGGGTCAGCTGAGCCCCGCGGACCAGACGTGGACCAGCCGACATCTCACCTAGCAGTCTGCGCACATGGGTGTGCACTTGGACGTGCCGACAGTTCGGGACGCAGAGACCACCCCGTGCCAGCCGCGTGCCAGAACGGGGCGAAAACCAGAGACATCGAGCAGTAGCTAGACACTGAGCAAACCGGCTCTGACCAGGGAAAGCAGCAGGTGGGCACCGTGGGTGCAACGAGCTTCTAAGCAGTCTGTCACCAAGGTGAGTCGCCAAGAGGCTGACCACCAATGCTGACCACATCAGCATCCGATTTCGGCGGACAGGGGCGGACCGGGGAAGTGGCGCCCGTCCAGGTGGGCGACAGTAACCGACAACTTGGACGTGCCTTACAACCAAGTGGTCAGACCCGAACATGGGCCAGATGCGGCGATGACCCAAGGGGCACTGGCGGAATCAGAGTGTGAGAAAGTTGCCCGCAGTCCCTGCAAGAATGCCTGCGATGAGCAGGGGAGAAGCGATCCATGGGCGAGCCGCATCCTCGGTAAGCACGGCGAGTATGTCGAAAGAATCAGGCTGCAATTTCCGCCCGGATGCAGCACCGCCGTCAACTCGGCTGAGGGCATCCGTTGCGAGCATGCGACGAATCCTGAGTGCGAGCCTAACGACGAGTACGACCCCTGAGATTTCGAACGCGGCGGCGACGACATAAAGAATTCCGGCGGCGATGTGCATGGGAGACCGTATCACTATCGATGGTGGCTGACCTCGCTAACGCTCGTGCTAACAACGGTCCTGGATCACGGTGGATGCGTGTGGAGCCAGTAGTCGGCTGACCTGCGCTTGAGTACCTATCTGGACCTCTGGGGACGGTCGTGATCCTGCTACGGATCAGAAGGCTTCAGAACCCCTGCTTCACCAATGCTGCGGCGTCGCGTGGCCCACCTTCCGGTGTCCGACTGGCGGGGCAGCCCGGGCACCCCCGGGCCTGCCAGCGGCCCGGGCACCCCCGGGCCTGCCAGCGGCCCGGGCACCCCAGGCCGGTGAGCGGCCCGGGCACCCCGGGCCTGCGATTCGATTTCAAGTTCGATCCTAATGAGATTGTTGGCCAGGACGACGGGATAAAACCCGCCTGTGGATAAGAGAAACTTGTTCCACGAAATGGTCGCGGCCCTTGCAGAGACCGATCGAGGACGGGTAAGGCTATGAACCGCTCAGGGCCCGGCTCACCGGCCGCCCTTGCTCCAGGCGGCCGTGTCCTTCAGGCAGCCGGCGTAACGGGCGGCGGCGCTGGCCACCACCTGGTCCGACGGCAGGCCGGGGCAGTCTCCCTTGGTGGACTGGATGATGAGCATCAGCGAGCCCAGCATGCTGACCACGACGGCGCCGACCACCAGCTTGCGCCACACGGTCCAGCTGGAGATGACCTCTGTGGCCGGTTTGTCGTCCCGGGGCGCCATCCGGGCGAAGGCGGCGAACATCGACTTCAGCCGGGGATCAGCCGCCTGGAGAACCTGTTCGATCTGGTTGAGCATCTGTTCCTGGCGGGGGGGCAGGCCCATCTCTGTTCTCCAGTGCACCAATGCCGTGAGAGGTCCTGCTTTGACGTTAGCCGGCCAACCGCGCCGGCACTGGCCGGCCCGGGTGCAGGTGGGCCCACGCTTCAGCTGCCCAGATTTTGGTTGAACATGTCCAGGATTGCGCGGACTTTGGCATCCGCCGCGTCGACCACGCTGAGGGACGCGGCGAAGCTGTGGATCAGCCAAGGCCCGGAAGGGTACTCGGCCGGCACGCCCGCGTTCTTCAGCCGGTCGGCGTAGGCTGCGCCCTCGTCGCGCAGCGGGTCGAACTCCGCGCCGGCCACGATGACGGGCATGACGCCCGCGGCGCCCGCAGCGCCCGCGGCGCCCGCGACGGGCACGGCGCCCGCGACGGGCACGGCGCCCGCGACGGGCACGGCGCCCGCGACGCCGGCGTGGGCCAGGGGCCGCGCCGGGCCGGTCCCGCACTGCGGTGCGTCCGGCGCCGTCCCGCCAATGATCATCTAACCCCGGTGGCCAAGGGCTCGGGCCGACCCGTCACAGCAGGGCCAGGGCCCGGCCGGCCTCGCGGGCCGCGCTCAGCGCCTCGGCGTGCATCTGGGCGGCGGGCTCGGCGAACGCATCCAGCGCCGGGTTGACGCCGACCAGGGTAAACTCCCGCTGCACCAGGGTCAGGTCGGCGCCCCAGACCTCGCCCAGGATGCGGGTCAGGTACGTGGTCGAGTGGTCCCATCCTTCGCGCGGCGTCCCGGGGCCGTAGGCACCGCCACGGACCGTGGCCAGCACGACCCGCTTGCCGGCCAGGAAGGGCGAGCCGCCCGACGCGGCCCGGGGGTCGGTGATGATCAGGTCGATCCAGGTCTTGATGTGCTGGGAGACCCCGAAGTTGTACAGCGGCACGGCGAGCAGGATCGCATCGGCGTCGAGCAGCTCGTCGACCAGCTCGGCGGTGAGCTTCACGGCCGCCTGCTGTTCTGGGGTGCGGTCGCTCTCGGCGACACGCTGGGCGGTGACGGCATTCGCCCAGGCGTTCGCGGGCAGCACGTCAACGCCGATGTGCCGGCGCTCGATGCGGTCGCCGGGATGCACCGCCAGCCATTCGGCCTCCACGATGTCGGCGATCTCGCGGCTGGCCGACCCGTCGATGCGAATGCTGGCGTCCAAGCGGAACAGGGTCATCGGAGTCCTTCCCCGGGGATTTGCTTCAATATTGAAATGATTGTAACTCAGAAACTTCAAACTTAAAGTGTTTTACTTCAATCATGAAATTATTTAGACTGAGTTCATGTCTGCCAGCCCAGTCCCGGCGGTCTCGTGTCCGTCAGCCGGCCATTCGGCCGTGTGGCTCACCCGAGAGGAGGAGCAAGCCTGGATCGCGGCCGCGGCCATGATCGTGCTGGTGCCTGGCGCGCTGGACGCTCAGCTGCAGCGAGATGCGGGCCTGAGCCTCTTCGAGTACCTAGTCCTCAGCTGGCTGTCCATGACCCCGGGCCGGGCGCTGCGGATGAGCGAGCTCGCGGAACAGGCCAACGGCTCCCCGTCCCGGCTGTCCAACGTGGCCAGGAAGCTGGAGGCGCGGGGCTGGATCCGCCGCTACCCCGACGCCGAGGACGGCCGCTGCATGTGGGCCGCCCTCACCGAATCGGGCTACGAACTCGTGGTCGCGGCCGCGCCCGGGCACGTGGCCGCGGTGCGGAAGTACG